>NZ_JBMMUF010000023.1:0-1078 GCF_049257235.1 Pseudoalteromonas maris | reverse complement strand
CCAGACTTTCATGGGTTCGTTCTTCGTTATAATCCAATCGCCAGAACCAAGCCATATCTTGCACTTGGCTGAGATTCTCAAACAAGTAGGCATCAAGAAACTCTCTGCGGAATGAACCGTTAAAGCGTTCAACAAAGCCATTTTGCTGTGGCTTACCTGGTTGGATATATACCAGTTCAATATTATGGATCTCACACCAATCTGTTAGTGTCGCAGAGATAAGTTCTGGGCCATTGTCTACACGCAACTGCTTGGGCAATCCGCGCTCATCTTTTAACCGCTCCAACACGCGAACTACACGGCCAGCAGGCAACGAGGTATCCACTTCTATAGCGAGGCATTCTCGCGTTCCTTCGTCCACCACATTCAATGTTCTGAATCGTTTACCGCAATACAGTGTGTCATGCATAAAATCAAGCGCCCATTGGTGGTTGGCTAGCTCCTGCACCTCTAAGGGCTGAGCAATTCGCTTAGGTAGCACACGTTTAGTTCTTCGTTTTAGGTTCAACCCCATCTGACAATACACGCGATAAACGCGCTTATGGTTGAAGGGCAAACCTTTGAAGCGCATTCGGCCAAAACACTTCCAGAAGCCTGCTCGTGGCGACTTCTCTAGCACAGCATTGATAGCATCAATGACAGCAGCATCTGCTTTACGCCAGTCTCGTTCAGGGCGATAAAAGGTCGAACGGCCAATGCCAACAAACAGACAAGCCCTTACGATACTTAGCCCCGCACCAACCATTACGCTGACGCATTCTCGTTTATCCGCTGTCACCAACCCTTTTTTGCGAAAAGCTCCTTAATCGCATGATTTTCTAGGCTGACATCCGCAAACATCTTTTTAAGCTTGGCGTTTTCTTCTTCCAGCTCCTTCAACCGTTTGACGTCAGAAGCTTCCATCCCACCGTATTTGGACTTCCAGTTGTAATAGGTTGCACTACTGATACCGTGTTGACGGCACACTTCCTCAACTTTTCTACCTGCATCAACTTCTTTTAATACTGCGATGATCTGAGATTCTGTATAGCGTGATTTTTTCATAGTCGTCTCCTGCATTTATCATTACAGAAAACTC
>NZ_JBMMUF010000022.1:0-1362 GCF_049257235.1 Pseudoalteromonas maris | reverse complement strand
CAAGCCAAGCGTTTTGCGTCCTTTTGAGTAACTTGATACTTATTGAACCTTCTCCCCGAAGTTTAGCGAAATACTAAACTTCAAGGCGACCAAACCAAAAGGAGAAAGCTCAATGAAATTTTATACCAAATTACATGATTTTTACTGTGGTATCGACTTACATGCGCGAATTCTTTATGTCTGTATCTTGAATAACAAGGGTGAAAAGGTTGTTCATAAAAAGATAAAGGCAGATAAACACGCATTATTATCGCTCATTGAGCCCTATATCGGGCAAGTAGTGATTGGCGTAGAGTGTATGCATTGTTGGTATTGGGTTAGCGACTTCTGCAAAGAGCATGATGTTGATTTCGTGCTCGGTCACGCTCTTTACATGAAAGCCATTCACGGTGGTAAAGCCAAAAACGACAAAATTGATTCTTATAAAATCGCCAGTTTGTTACGCGGTGGCAACTTTCCTCTTGCTTATGATTATCCAAGTGAGATGAGAGCGACTCGTGATTTGCTGCGTCGACGAACCAAGCTTGTTCAGCATGGTGCTCAGCTTAAAGCGCATATCGTTAACACGAACAGCCAATATAATTATCCCGCGCTAGAGTTGCATATGAAAAACAAATGTGTGCGGGAAGAATTCAGAACGCGTTATGACGATCCTGTTGTGCAACGTAATATCAATTTCGACTTAGCCATCCTCGACAGTTACGCTCAAGAACTAAAATACCTTGAATGTTTTCTTGAGCGTAAAGCACAACAACATCGCCCTGACTATTACGCTCAATTGCGAACCGTACCAGGCATCGGACTTATATTAGCGATGACCATACTTTATGAAATTGGCGACATAGAGCGCTTTGAGTCAGTCCAAAAGTTTGCATCCTATTCCCGCTTAGTTAAATGCAAAGCGGAGTCAGCAGGTAAAACCTACGGTACAAGTGGTAATAAAATTGGCAACGGTCATTTAAAATGGGCGTTTAGTGAAGCCGCTATTCTCTATTTACGAGGTAACGACAAAGCAAGACGTTATATAAACAAACTACAAAAGCGCATGAGTAAAGCCAAAGCGTTATCCGCCTTGGCCCATAAACTTGGTCGCGCTGTTTACTTCATGTTAAAGAATAAAACGGTATTCGATGATGAACGGTTTTTAAACGCCTAAGTCGCACGATGGGGTGAGCTGAACGCCTAACTAGATAAGCAAGAACTATCGCGCGTTATTTGTGACGTATATGCCACTAAGCATGATATTGCAGGTAAATATAGTCGCTGTATAAGCTACTTGCGCTTGATTAGACACCCCATTGGTGCGCATTAAGAATGAGCAAAATTGTTTACACCTTAGTTGAGCCTGAAACTAACTGGAGC
>NZ_JBMMUF010000021.1:0-1990 GCF_049257235.1 Pseudoalteromonas maris | reverse complement strand
CACAGTGTAGATTTTACTAGTTTGCACATAACAAACTGTTTAAAGTGGACAAAATTGCGTTGGCTTGGTTTTGCTCCGCTTCACATTTTAGCCAACACAATTTTGCCCATTAACAGGGCGTTAGCTGCCCAGGGAGTTTGAGATTGAAATCATACATTGCTAAAAAGTCGCCAGACGCCCTCTTAAGAGACTATCCGATACAAGGCAAAGTTGACGGTTGGTTTTTCCGATGCCGTGAAGAAAGCCCATGCCAGTTTGTGGCAGTAGGCGAGGATTTATGGGGACGTAAGGTTTGTTCTGACAACATTGATTACGATGCAGCATTAACTGATTGTATAAACCAAGCAAATGAAATACTCAATCGTGAACAGGGCAGCTAACAAGCGCCTGATGTTGCTCGTAAACTCGCTGGGACAAATTTTCGCGGGCTTTTCGCTTCGCTCAGGTTTAGCCCACTCAATTTGCCCCATAGGCGGGCGTTAGCCATTCAATGAGGGTTTTGCGTGAGTAAAAGGATTGATGAAGCTAGGAAAATCAGTGAAGAACTGCTGAATGCCCTTGAAAACTCTGAGTCTAAAATCGACGCCATTCTAATGAAGGCCAAGAGGCTCGCTCGCTTAATGCGGGATTCCGATGCACAAATTTGGTTAGATTTAGAGACGAAAGGATACCCAGAAGAGTTTTCATTTTCAGAGATCGGAGATTGTTTAAAGTATGCATCGTCAGGAGGGCGGGTTGATCTTAAAACATCAAAGTATTACCCCCAGAGCTTGCCGACTATCGAAGCAAACGCAGAATCAGATGAGGCCCTCTTGAATTCTCTCAGAGCTGCGAGGCCATCAACTACTAAAGTAAAAGATTTCGTGGAGAAAAATGCCACCGAGTCTCTAATGGCAACCCAACTAAAGCTGCAACAACAGCAAAAGAAAAATTATGCCGGTAGTAAATCTCTTTACTCCTCGATGAAAGCCGCAATACATAATTATGCTACTGATACTTATCTTGCAGTTGAACTGGGAGACGTTGCGGAAGAAATATTCGAAGGTGCGAGAAATCTCGTAGACTCATTCATCCGTTCTCACTGCCCAAAAGCCGCAGAAAAAGTAATAGCAATAAATGAGCGTATGAGTGATCGAAACCCTGAGTCACTTTCTGCTGCTTTAACATCTTGTCGGAGGTTGTTGATGGATGTGGCAGATTCTATCTTTCCTGCTCAAGAAGAGGACTGGAAAGATCGTAAAGGTCGCTCCCGTAAAGTTGGTGTAGAGCAATATAAAAACCGCATCTTGGCATTTCTTTCCGATTTAAGTGAGAGCGAGGGAAGTTACGCACTTTTGGAATCTGAGCTAGAACACTTGGCAGCAAGACTGGATATTATTTACGAAAAATCCTGCAAGGGCGTGCATGTAGATGTAACCCTCGATGAGGCTAAGCTTTCAGTAATTCATACCTATTTGTTCTTGGGAGAGGTCGCTAGTTATGCGGATCGATCTGGCAAAAATGGCTAACAAGGCACTGCTGGGGACAAACCTACGCTCCGCTCCGGTTTGCCCCAGAGTGCGGCGTTAGGTGTACTAAATGGATTTACTGCTGCCATCCGAATCTGAATTAGCTGGTCGTTGGGTGGAATCTAATGCAAAAGTTATAGCTGATTCTGTATGTGAGCGTATAGATTGGCTTGTGAATAATCATTTGCAACAAATTGGTACATCTAAATGTGGTTGGGCGCTATTTTTTACCGATCCAACAGATGGTCGTTTTTGGCTTTTAACTTATCCTCAAAGTCACATGCATGGTGGTGGACCGCCAGTTTTAAAGGTTGTGACAACAGAGGACCTTAAAAATATAGTAAAGGTGTAAACGTACACCTAACACATATGAACCTTCTTCCGTCAAATAAACAATAGAATCTTTTTTAGCTGCCGATAGGCAGCTAACTGTTTTTCAATCAGCAAAATAATCTACTTCGCTCTGTCATTGTGGCCGTTAA
>NZ_JBMMUF010000020.1:0-3004 GCF_049257235.1 Pseudoalteromonas maris | reverse complement strand
ATTGTGCGTCTACTTTAGTATTCTAACTTCTGGCGAAGTTAAACAGTCCTTGAAATACACACCCTTTTGGGTTGTATGGTTAAGTGACTAAGCGTACACGGTGGATGCCTTGGCAGTTGGAGGCGATGAAGGACGTATTAACTTGCGATAAGCCTGGTCAAGCTAGTAAAAAGCGCTTGAGGCCAGGATTTCCGAATGGGGAAACCCACCTGCTTGCAGGTATCTTGCACTGAATACATAGGTGTAAGAGGCGAACGCGGAGAACTGAAACATCTAAGTACCCGTAGGAAAAGAAATCAACCGAGATTCCGAAAGTAGCGGCGAGCGAAATCGGAGCAGCCCTTAAGCTTATTTGGTGTTAGTGGAAGCCTCTGGAAAGTGGCACGATACAGGGTGATAGTCCCGTACACGACAATGTCTTATAAGTGAAATCGAGTAGGTCGGAGCACGTGAAACTTTGACTGAATATGGGGGGACCATCCTCCAAGGCTAAATACTCCCAACTGACCGATAGTGAACCAGTACCGTGAGGGAAAGGCGAAAAGAACCCCTGTGAGGGGAGTGAAATAGAACCTGAAACCGTGTACGTACAAGCAGTAGGAGCCCTTCGAGGGTGACTGCGTACCTTTTGTATAATGGGTCAGCGACTTATATTTTGTAGCGAGGTTAACCGATTAGGGTAGCCGTAGTGAAAGCGAGCGTTAACTGCGCGTACAGTTGCAAGGTATAGACCCGAAACCCGGTGATCTAGCCATGGGCAGGTTGAAGGTTGAGTAACATCAACTGGAGGACCGAACCCACTAACGTTGAAAAGTTAGGGGATGACCTGTGGCTAGGAGTGAAAGGCTAATCAAACCGGGAGATAGCTGGTTCTCCCCGAAATCTATTTAGGTAGAGCCTCGGACGAATACCATTGGGGGTAGAGCACTGTTTGGGCTAGGGGGTCATCCCGACTTACCAACCCCATGCAAACTCCGAATACCAATGAGTACTATCCGGGAGACACACGGCGGGTGCTAACGTCCGTCGTGGAGAGGGAAACAACCCAGACCGCCAGCTAAGGTCCCAAAGTGTATGTTAAGTGGGAAACGATGTGGGAAGGCTAAAACAGCTAGGAGGTTGGCTTAGAAGCAGCCACCCTTTAAAGAAAGCGTAATAGCTCACTAGTCGAGTCGGCCTGCGCGGAAGATGTAACGGGGCTAAACATACCACCGAAGCTGCGGCTGCGAACTTAGTTCGCGGGGTAGGGGAGCGTTGTGTAAGTGGCTGAAGGTGTGCCGGGAGGCATGCTGGACATATCACAAGTGCGAATGCTGACATGAGTAACGACAATGCGGGTGAAAAACCCGCACGCCGGAAGACCAAGGGTTCCTATCCCATGTTAATCAGGGTAGGGTGAGTCGACCCCTAAGGCGAGGCCGAAAGGCGTAGTCGATGGGAAACGGGTTAATATTCCCGTACTTGGTATAAATGCGATGGGGGGACGGAGAAGGCTAGGCAGGCACGGCGTTGGTTGTCCGTGTGAAAGTATGTAGGCTTGAATCTTAGGAAAATCCGGGATTCTTTAAGGCTGAGATACGAGACGACACTCTACGGAGTGGAAGCTGTTGGTGCCATACTTCCAGGAAAAGCCTCTAAGCTTCAGTTTATACCGAATCGTACCCCAAACCGACACAGGTGGTCAGGTAGAGAATACTAAGGCGCTTGAGAGAACTCGGGTGAAGGAACTAGGCAAAATAGTACCGTAACTTCGGGAGAAGGTACGCTCTTGAGTGTGAAGGACTTGCTCCGTAAGCACTTGAGAGTCGCAGTGACCAGGTGGCTGGGACTGTTTATTAAAAACACAGCACTGTGCTAAATCGCGAGATGACGTATACGGTGTGACACCTGCCCGGTGCCGGAAGGTTAATTGATGGGGTTAGTCCTTGGACGAAGCTCTTGATCGAAGCCCCGGTAAACGGCGGCCGTAACTATAACGGTCCTAAGGTAGCGAAATTCCTTGTCGGGTAAGTTCCGACCTGCACGAATGGTGTAACCATGGCCACGCTGTCTCCACCCGAGACTCAGTGAAATTGAAATCGCAGTGAAGATGCTGTGTACCCGCGGCTAGACGGAAAGACCCCGTGAACCTTTACTACAGCTTGGCACTGAACATTGAGCCTACATGTGTAGGATAGGTGGGAGGCTTTGAAGCAGTGACGCCAGTCATTGTGGAGCCATCCTTGAAATACCACCCTTGTATGTTTGATGTTCTAACGTTGGCCCCTGAATCGGGGTTGCGGACAGTGCCTGGTGGGTAGTTTGACTGGGGCGGTCTCCTCCCAAAGAGTAACGGAGGAGCACGAAGGTTGGCTAAGTACGGTCGGACATCGTACGGTTAGTGTAATGGTAGAAGCCAGCTTAACTGCGAGACAGACACGTCGAGCAGGTACGAAAGTAGGTCATAGTGATCCGGTGGTTCTGAATGGAAGGGCCATCGCTCAACGGATAAAAGGTACTCCGGGGATAACAGGCTGATACCGCCCAAGAGTTCATATCGACGGCGGTGTTTGGCACCTCGATGTCGGCTCATCACATCCTGGGGCTGAAGTCGGTCCCAAGGGTATGGCTGTTCGCCATTTAAAGTGGTACGCGAGCTGGGTTTAGAACGTCGTGAGACAGTTCGGTCCCTATCTGCCGTGGGCGTTTGAGAATTGAGAGGGGCTGCTCCTAGTACGAGAGGACCGGAGTGGACGAACCGCTGGTGTTCGGGTTGTCATGCCAATGGCACTGCCCGGTAGCTACGTTCGGAATCGATAACCGCTGAAAGCATCTAAGCGGGAAGCGAGCCTCGAGATGAGTTCTCACTTGGAGTTCGACTCCACTAAAGGGCCGTTGAAGACTACAACGTTGATAGGCAGGATGTGGAAGCGCTGTGAGGCGTTAAGCTAACCTGTACTAATTACCCGTGAGGCTTAACCATACAACGCCAAAATGGTGTGAGACTGTTAAGTTAGAAGTTAGA
>NZ_JBMMUF010000019.1:0-5309 GCF_049257235.1 Pseudoalteromonas maris | reverse complement strand
ATATTGAAGTATTTTACAATCGAGTTCGACTGCACAGCCACCTTGGCCATCAGTCCCCTGAAGAGTTTGAAACTAGGTATAAATCAGCAAGCTAGGTGTCTAGAGTTTCAGGGGAAGATCAGTTGTAATTTAATACCCCCAGTGATTTATATATACGTTTTCTCTTTACTTGCTTACGAAAGACTGCAGTCAAAAGGCCCTCGGAAGACTTCATCGACAATGTCCCTTCAATTTTGGTTAACTTGAACGTATCACCTTTTTCAAGTTGAAGTTGTTTTAGTACTTTTTTCGCTCGTTCTATGCGTTTCTTAATTTTCAAAGCGATTTCCATCATTAGTTTTCTTGGAAGCCAGAAACGTATACCTATTTGGCGTTGTACTAAATTCTGACAGTGACAGTCAGAAGTGTGCGCGGGAAGAGGATTGTTGGGAGGTCAAGGGAAATAAAAAAAGCTTGAATTCGCGTAGCCCAAATAATTCAAGGGATAGAGAGGGGGTATCAAAAAAGTGTATCTCTTGTACTTACATTAAGAGTTGTGAAATTACAGAGAGCACTAAATATTAGAGTTACACACACATCGGTATGTGATCTGATTTGAAGCTACTCTGAGTATTTTACCCAAATTGAGCTAACAGATGCTTTGCGAAAAGCATCAGCTAGCTAATGAAACTAGCATCTAGCATTCACTTAAGTGCATGAATACCAGCGCTTACCTTGTTTTCTGATCTTTCCTCTATTATGGGCTCTAAGCAATGCACACTTAACAGTTCGCTCTTCAAGCATCGGAAAAGCTTGGACAATATACTCAGTGGTCGGCGGATAACCATCCCAGTGTTTTAAGTCTTGGATTGTTTCAACAAGCCTCTTATCGGTTAAACGTTTCATATCATTACTCCTTGCGAGGTAAACATTTACAAAATGCTTGCGATAACATCAGCAGAGCCTCTCGTTTTTCTGGCAAGAAAGAGTACTTGTTATAGATGTGCTGCATTTTAGGGAGCTTGTGATTTAAGCATATTTCAGCGACCTGATCCGAAACGCCTAGTTTTGCCAATAATGTCCTTGTTGTTCGGCGAATATCATGAGGTGCTAATGCAAATGGTAGGTTCAGAGCTTTGAAAGCGTGGTTCAACGTGTCGTGATAGACATGAGGTATACGGCTTTGCTTTCTCGCCGGAAACACATAATCGCTGCCACAGGCTCTGATTTTTAGCTCATCAAGCCAAACTACAACTTGTGGTGTCAGCGGAACTAAGAACTCTCGACGTGGTTTTGTACGTTCAGCAGGTATTGTCCACAGCAACTCGTCAAAGTCGAATTCTTCCCACTTAGCGCCTAACAGCTCCATCTTTCTAGTTGCTGTACAAAACAGTAAGCAGGTTGCTAGGTAGTTGTCTCTACTAAAAGCAGTGCCTGCTGCGCCGGCTATGTCGAAAAACTCTCTGATTTGTTTTTCGTTTAAATAGGTATCCTTTGGTCTTTCTTCACCGCCTGCGTCCATTGCCGTGAAGGACAGGGCTAGGTTGTGGCGAATTAAGTCGAGCTTAATAGCATGTTTAAATAATGCTTTCAATAAATAAAGCGATTTATTTGCTATCGAAGGTCTCGGTGCTTTTGTTCGTGTGCCTTTTTTGATCCTTTGCAGTACATCGGATATTTCCAAGCCGTTTATCTCAGTAATTGAACGATTACCTAATGGCCGCTGCAAATTCATTTCATACAACCTCTTTAATCGCTCTGCATGCGCATAACGAGATTCAATGATTGTTTCAAAGTAATGTTCAAAGACTGCATTTAAGGTATTACGTGCATGAAACTCAGCTTTTCGCTTTTCCATAGCTGGATCAATATCGTTTGCAAGCTGGTGGCGAAACAATAAGACTTTTTGTCTCGCTTCTTTTAGCGAAATGGTTGGGTAGGGGCCAATAGCGATCACCGACCGTTTTCCGTTAATTTGATAACGGAAATTAAAACTCGCATAGCCCGCTTTGGTGAATGAGAAAAATAGGCCATCTTTATCTGCAATTCCTCGAGTCGGCTCTGCCTTTTTGATGATAGATTTGAGTATGGTTTCAGTTAACATTTATATCCTCCAAATTTGTAGGGGTATTTGGACGACATTGGTGACTTGAGCGAGCGAACTACCACTCGCACTACCACTTTTTGCTATTTTTGGCTCCAATTTAGACTCAGTAACTTGGGCGCCAAAAACACAAAAGCCCAGTATTACTGGGCTCTGGCGGAGGTGTTTGGACTCTAATGGATATTATTCTATATTTTGAATTTGCTCGCGCATTTGCTCAATTAGCACTTTTAACTCAACAGCAGCATTGGTTACTTCTGTGTTAATTGATTTTGACGCTAAGGTATTCGCTTCACGATTAAACTCTTGCATCATGAAGTCTAAGCGGCGGCCACATGCGCCACCTTTTTTAAGGATTTTATGTGTTTCTTTAACATGTGATTTAAGGCGATCTAATTCTTCTGCCACATCTTGTTTTTGGGCTAGGTATATAAGTTCTTGCTCAAGGCGGTTTTCATCAATTTCAGCTTGAAGCTCTTCTAACTTTTGCGATAGTTTCTCGCGTTGCCATTTTATAACTTCAGGCATGTGAGCCTCAACAATACTTACTTGCTCTAAGATGGCATCAAGGCGTGTGCTTATCATTTGCTCAAGGTTTTCACCTTCACTGGCTCGTGCGATTTTAAATTCTTCAATGGCTGAATCTAGGCCGACTAACAGTTCGCCTTGAACAGCGTCCATATCCATTTCCTGAGCTTCCATTACACCGGGCCAGCGCAGAATATCTACAGGGTTAATGTCGCCTTGGCTTTGTGCTTGAACCCATTGTGCGCTCTTTACTAACTGAGACGCGAGAGATTCATTAATGCTCAACTCTCCTACATGTGCAGGATTTGCCGCAAACTTAAGGAACACTTCTACCTTACCGCGTTGCAGGTTCTTGCGAAGACGTTCACGGATCACAGGTTCTAAACCACGAAATTGCTCTGGAGCACGAATAAAAGTTTCAAGGTAACGTTGGTTTACAGAGCGAATTTCCCATGTGCCTGTTCCCCATTCGCCTTTAACTTCTTGGCGAGCGTACGCGGTCATGCTGTGGATCATGAATGATTTCCTAAAATTGAGTGGACTTAACAAAGATGATTATACCTTAACAAAATATGAGCTCTAGCGGAATTTTCGCCCCAAAAAGCGGCATTTTCCTAAAAGTGCCGTGGCATAGAGGCGGGCTAACACATATAATGTACGAAATTTTTTATTTAAGGGGATAGTGAATGCGTCCAAGTGAAAGAACACCTAATCAGATTCGCCCAGTGACCTTTACTCGCCAATACACCATGCATGCAGAAGGCTCGGTGTTAGTTGAGTTTGGAAACACCAAGGTTTTATGTACGGCGAGTGTTGTTTCAGGTGTGCCACGCTTTATGAAGGGCCAAGGCAAAGGCTGGGTAACCGCAGAATATGGCATGTTGCCACGTTCAACCCACACTCGTAATGACCGAGAGGCCGCGCGTGGTAAGCAAGGTGGACGCACCATGGAGATCCAACGTCTAATCGCGCGAGCACTTCGTGCAGCAGTTGACTTGAAGGCCCTAGGTGAAAACACTATCACTATCGATTGTGATGTTATCCAAGCTGATGGCGGTACTCGCACTGCTTCTATCAGTGGTGCGTGTGTGGCACTGGTTGATGCGCTTACGTATATGCGCACAAAAGGGATGATCAACACAAATCCTCTTAAGCATATGATTGCAGCAATTTCTGTAGGTATCTATAAAGGTGAACCAATTACTGATTTGGAGTACCTAGAAGATTCAGATGCAGAAACTGATATGAACGTGATCTTGACTGAAACGGGCAAAATCATTGAAGTGCAGGGTACCGCAGAGGGTGAGCCATTCTCGTTTGAAGAGTTAGAGCAGATGTTGAGTCTTGCTAAGCACTCTATTCGCGAAATCGTCGATATCCAAAAGCAAGCATTAGCTTAACCTTTAATTAAACAGAGCATAGTAATGAAAGAATATCAGAAGCAGTTTATTGAGTTCGCACTTGAAAAGCAGGTTTTAAAGTTCGGCGAGTTCACGCTTAAGTCAGGCCGTACAAGCCCATACTTCTTCAACGCTGGTTTGTTCAACACAGGTAAAGACCTAGCCAAGCTCGGTCGCTTCTATGCCGCTGCACTAGAAGATGCAGCGATTGAATACGACTTGCTATTTGGTCCTGCTTATAAAGGCATCCCTATTGCAACGACTACCGCAGTAGCGCTGGCAGACCATCACAACAAAGATGTGCCGTATTGCTTTAATCGTAAAGAAAAGAAAGATCATGGTGAGGGCGGCAACCTTGTAGGTTCGGAGCTAAAAGGTAAAGTGATGCTTGTTGATGATGTGATCACTGCTGGTACTGCGATTCGCGAATCAATGGAAATCATCGCTGCTAACGGTGCAGATCTTTCGGGCGTACTTATTGCCCTCGATCGTCAAGAAAAAGGTAAAGCTGAATTATCTGCAATTCAAGAAGTTGAACGTGACTTCAATACACAGGTAGTGTCTATCGTTAAGCTTGCTGATCTTATCACTTACCTTGAACAAAAAGGTGGGATGGATGAGCACCTCAGCGCGGTTAAAGCTTATCGCGACCAATACGGTGTAGCCTAATCCTATAAATAGCCCCTTCGACAGGGGCTTTTTTATGCGCAACGAATAGTTCTATTAGGAGGGGACGTTTAGTCCTGGCTCTAGGTTGTAAATTTCAACGGTTAAAAGCCGCAATTAAAGAAGAAGCCGCATTTCGCCAAGAATTGCTATTGGCCCTCATCTTATTTCCTTTATCTTTTATTGTAGCCAAAGGTATGTTGCATTGGGCTGCATTAATCAGTGTATTGCTATTGGTTCTTATTGTTGAATTAGTGAAATCAGCAATACAGGCACTCTCAGGCGGATATCGACAACAGTTACTTTGCCATTATTAATAGCTACGATTGTGTGGGTCGTGAATATTTACCAAAATGCAAAGGTGATTTTATAACCCAGCACATAGTTAAATCGCATATAAAGACCATATACTGACGAATAAATGGTCTTTTTTAATGCCTTTTGTGTGTAATTTGTGCAAACGATCCATTTTTAGCAATTTTCTTTAAAAAAGGGGTTGCGTCGAAAACGTTTCTCCCTATAATGCGCATCCACCGACACGGCGGACTGCTTACAAACAAGCGATACGACGAGTTGGTTGAGTCAAGTAAAACTGAGTTTTAAGAAACTTTAAACTTTCTCAAAATTAAGTG
>NZ_JBMMUF010000018.1:0-15762 GCF_049257235.1 Pseudoalteromonas maris | reverse complement strand
AGCTTTGCTTGGTGACAATAGCGTTCTGGACCCACCTGACCCCATGCCGAACTCAGAAGTGAAACGGAACTGCGCCGATGATAGTGTGGCATTTGCCATGTGAAAGTAGGTCATCACCAGGCTCCTAATTTTAGAAAAGCCCGATTCGAATGAGTCGGGCTTTTTAGAGCAAAAAAAGAATTTACAAGTTTTTGCTTGGCGACAATAGCGTTTTGGAACCACCTGACCCCATGCCGAACTCAGAAGTGAAACGAAACAGCGTCGATGATAGTGTGGCATTTGCCATGTGAAAGTAGAACATCGCCAAGCTCCTAATTATATGAAGAACCCAGCTTATAGCTGGGTTTTTTCGTTTAAAAGCATTGATACTCTACTTGAACATGGCAGGAAAAAAGCTGAGCGAAGCGAATTCATTCCTGTGATAAAGCTGTTGGGAATAGCTTTACATCGCGTAGGCGACCCGAAGGGCAAGGGCAGGATAGCCCGAAGTAAAGTAGTCGCTACGAAGTAGAACATCCTACTTCGTAGCGAGCCAAGCTCCTAATTAAATAAACCCGCTCAACGAGCGGGTTTTTTGCGTTCAGCTCACCTCAAAATTCGTTGTAAATTAGAACTGACCCATCAGAGAACGACTGTGCTGTGGCAGGCCTTTTTGACTTATGTCGGGGTGAACCCCGACCTACAAAACATTCCCACAGCTCTGTGTAGGCTAGGCTTTAGCCTTGCAAAAGCAGAATTGGTATAACTCACAAGGAATAATCTGAACTCTCGGCTATGAAAGGTATAAGCCAGTTATTGTCTGTGAGTAAATAAGAAAAGATTTAGAAAAAGAAGAAAGGATGTTCCCCGGCGTTGCGGTTACGAATATCAGCCCTTGAACCCTACGGTTCAAGGCGGAAGACAACTACAGGCCGTAGGCTTCTCGGTACATGCCGAGCTTGCGCAATAGCCCGCAAGATGCATTCCTGTTTAAAATTTATCGGCTCAGGGACATCATTCGCTGGCCAACAAGCTAGGGAACAACTTAAGTATATAAGACCCAGCCTCAGGGATACAGTTTAAAGACAAAATAAGTGTTTAAATGCGGCTAAAGTGAACAAGCTGGGTGTTATTTGATCGTTATCATATAAGCCTAGTGACAATACGGTGGAGTCGGCCTGCGAGCGGTGGTAGCATTACTGATTGTAAAGTAAATTATTTCGTCATACGCGAGCCTAACATGAGCGAACAACGTAGCTACCCAGAAGCACAACAACTTTTAGAAAGTAACGATATTTTTGTCATGCCATCGGAAGTGCATGGCATTATCACTGGCTTGCTTGCCTGTGGTTTGGATATCGAAGAGCATGAGTACCAAGGATTGCTATGTGATGTGCTCAATGACGGCATCAGCTTTGAGAGAACACTCAAGCAGTGGCTCAGTGAACTCTACACTCAAGTGGTAGATTCCTTTTCAAATGAGCAGCTGCAATTTGAATTAATGTTACCTGATGAAGAAGAAAGTCTGATCGATCAAGCCAATGCGCTGGTCGCTTGGGTTAATGGATTCTTGCTAGGTTTTGGTTTAAAGCAACAAGACTACGGTAAACTCTCAGCTGACGTAAAAGAGGTCATTCAAGATTTCACGGAAATTAGCCGCTTAGATACGCACTTCGATGAAAGCGAAGAAGACAAACAAGCCCTTCATGAGGTGCTTGAATATGTGCGTGTATCGGCCATGTTATGTTTTGCAGAATTAGGCAAGCGTGATACTTCTACGACAACTTCAAAGACGCTTCACTAATGAATATTACCAAAGAAGAATATTTAGCGCGCCAGCATCGATTACTGGCGCAAATGAAACACAATTCAGTGGCGTTGATCCCTGCTGCAAAAGAGATCACCCGCAGCCGCGATACTGAGTTTCCATTTCGCCAAGATAGCGACTTTTTCTATTTAACAGGGTTTAATGAACCCGATGCGATGCTTGTACTTATCAAGGGCGACGAGCAAAAGTCTATTATTTACGTGCGCGCAAAGGATAAAACAGCCGAGATTTGGCATGGTCGCCGTATGGGCGCCGATGCTGCCGTTGAACTGTTACCTGTTGATGAAGCCTACACCTTGGCTGATTTAGATCAGGGCTTAATTGATGCGGTCAACCAAAAGAGCACACTGTATTTTGGCCAAGGCGTGTATAAAGATGTTGATGACCAAGTGTTTGCATTGCTTAATACCCTTCGCGGTGCGCCTAAAAAAGGTTATCGAGCGCCAGAAGTGATGCGTGACGTGCGTACGCTTGTACACGAAATGCGTCTGTTTAAATCACCTGCTGAAATTGAGATCATGCGCCGTGCCGGTGCTATCAGTGCCGACGCTCACAAGCGCGCGATGCGTTTTGCTAAAGCGGGTGCGACTGAGTATCAACTTGAGGCTGAGTTGCATCATCATTACGCCATGAACGGCGCTCGCTACCCAGCTTATGGCACGATTGTTGGAAGTGGTGATAACGCCACGATTTTGCACTACACCGAAAACGAATCAACGCTTAAAGACGGCGACTTGGTCCTGATAGACTCGGGATGTGAACTGGCAGGTTATGCGGCTGATATTACCCGTACATTCCCCGTAAATGGCACATTTACCCAAGCGCAAAAAGCCGTGTATAACCTTGTCCTTAAAGCCCAGTACGCAGCGCTTGATGTTGTGAAGCCGGGTAATACACTGGCACAAGCGGCGCAGGTGGTTAACCGTATTCTGACCCAAGGGCTAATTGATTTGGGTTTACTCGAAGGTGATATTGAAGAGCTCCTTGAAAGTCAGGCTTATCGTGCGTTTTACATGCACGGCTTAGGACATTGGCTTGGTCTTGATGTACACGACGTGGGTGAATACAAGCAAGACGAAAAAGACCGCCCATTCGAGCCGGGTATGGTGCTGACTATCGAACCAGGTTTATACATCAGCGAAGATGCGCCTGTAGCCCAGCAATACCGAGGTATCGGTATTCGTATCGAGGATGACGTTCTGGTTACAGAAAATGGCCATGAAAACCTCACGGCTGCAGTACCAAAAGAAATCGCCGAAATCGAAGCGCTAATGCAGGAGAGCTAAGTAGTGCAGCACGTCGATGTGGTGGTAGTTGGTGGCGGTTTAGCCGGAGGTACACTGGCAAATGTACTGGCACAGCAATGTCCTACGTTGAGCATTGCTGTTGTTGAAGCACACGTGCCAAGCAATGATACCCATCCAAGCTTTGATGACCGCTCAATTGCATTGGCGGCTGATTCGGTTAATTACCTTCAAGCTCACAATTTGTTTAATGCGCAAAGCGACTACGCATGTGCCATTAAACACGTGCAGGTTTCTGATCGTGGGCATTTTGGCAAAACCCAAATTAGCCACCAAGATTACAATTTAGCGGCGCTGGGTTATGTGGTAGAGGTGCGTCCTTGGGGGCAGGCTCTGCACCGTGCTTTAAGTGCACAGCAAAACGTCACGCAGTTTTGTCCTGCCAAAGTTGTCGCTGTATCAATGCACGAATCCCACAATCAGCTTACACTGGATGACGGTACGAAACTGGGCGCTAAATTAGTCGTAGTGGCCGATGGTGCGCAGTCAGCAACGCGCTCTTTATTGCATCTTGATTTCCATACTCAGCAATACAATCAACATGCGCTCATAGCCAATGTTGAAGTACGAGACGACCACCAAAGCCATGCGTTTGAGCGCTTTACTGAACATGGTCCATTGGCTTTATTGCCCATGTCTCGCAATCGTTATTCATTAGTGTGGTGTGATGATGCACATAAGCTCAACGAACTACAACAAAGCACTGGTGATGAATTTATCGCTGCATTACAAGATGAGTTTGGTTATCGAGCAGGGCTATTCACCCAAGTAGGTGAGCGCAGCGTTTATCCTCTGGTGTGGGGGCGAAGCAACACCTTAGTGAGTAGCCGAGCCGTGGTCATTGGTAACGCAGCCCACGCAATTCATCCTATTGCTGGGCAGGGTTTTAATCTTGGTCTGAGAGATATTAAAGAGTTGGTCGCGCGTATAGCTCAGGCAGGTGATGAGCTGGGTTCATATGCCTTTACCTCGGAGTATGCACAAGCACGTGAGCAAGATATTACCCGAGTGATGACGCTTACCGACACCTTAGTACGTACATTTTCAAACAGTGCGCGCAGCATTGCCCTTGGGCGAAGCGCGGGTTTGGCTGCGATGCAATTATGCAGTTCGCTACGCCAACCCTTGGCAAAACAACTAATGGGATTTAATTAAGGCATGTTTCAAGCAAAGGTAGCGGTCGTTGGCGGCGGGTGTGTTGGTTTAAGCGCAGCGTTGGCGCTGAGCTTACAAGGCATTTCAGTGGTAGTAATTGACGCTGGCGACACCTGTGCACCACTCAGTGATGACTACGGCCTGCGCGTAAGCGCTATTAACCATGCCAGTGAAGCGCTATTTACTGAGCTCGGTGCTTGGGTGCATATGCAAGCGCAACGTATGAGCCCGTATACGCAAATGGATGTGCGCGACAAAGACAGTTTTGCTCATATCCACTTTGATAGCGATGACTATGATGTATCGCACCTTGGGCACATCATTGAAAACGACGTGATCCACCGCGCCTTGATAGCCCAACTACAGCAGCAAGATAACGTCACCTTGTTGTTTAATCATGCTTATAAAGATATCCACCAAAGCGAAAGCAATGTCCTTATTACGCTCGATAATGGCTCACCTGTGATGTGCGAATTACTGGTTGCTGCCGATGGCGCTAATTCAGGTATTCGCCAACGCTTTAATTTGCCAATCACCTTTAAAGATTATGACCATCATGCGCTCGTTGCTACGGTCAAAACCCAATACAGCAATGAGCAATGTGCCCGACAGGTATTTTTACCCGACGGTCCACTGGCATTCTTACCCTTGCCGGATCAGCACATGCACTCGATCGTATGGTCGTGCTCGCCAGAGCAGGCGCAGCACTATCACAGCATGAGCAATGAAGACTTTAACAAGGCGCTATACACCGCCTTTGATGGTCAATGTGGTTTGTGTGAAGTGCAATCAGTGCGTCCGGTATTCCCGTTAACGATGCGCTATGCTCGCCAATGGGTTAAAGAGCGTATCGTCTTGATGGGCGATGCAGCACACACTATTCACCCGCTCGCTGGGTTAGGTATGAACCTTGGATTAAAAGATGCAGCACGGTTTGCGCAACTGGTTGTTGAGCCGCTAACGAGCAAAGACGGCGACTTAGGGCGTGCACTGCGTACCTATGAGCGCGAGCGCAAACTCGATGCGCAAAAGCATATTGCAACGATGCAGGGGTTAAAAAGTGTGTTCGCAGGCTCGAACCCTTTCAAAAAGTTGGTACGTGGCTTAGGTTTGGCTGCAGTAAACGATATCAAGCCACTAAAGCAGCTATTTGCAGAGCAAGCCTTGGGTAAATAACCCAAGGTGCTCGTCGTGTTATTAACTCAATCGTAAGCTAATAAACTCCGCTAACTTATCAATGGCGTGCGCGGGCTCTTGGGCGCGTTTAATCAAGCTAATACCAATTTGCCCAAGAGCGGGCAGTAAGTCGGTGCCCGTTGTGAATGGTAATTCTTCAGGCACTGTCTTGCGCGCTAATACCGTGATCCCTAACTCTTCTTTTATTGCCGCTGTGAGTCCCGTTAAGTCGGCATTAGTGTACACCACTCGCCAAGGGATCCCCGCTTGCTCCAATGCTTCAATCGCGCGACGACGATAAATACAGCCCTGTGGTGCAACTACCAAGGTTACAGGCGTACTTGGGCTAATTGCTGTATTTCCGACCCACACCAAGTCATCTTGTAAGAAGCTAGGGTAGTGCGGATTATCGAGCTGCTCGACGAGCGTCAAAATCAAATCAAACTCGTCGCGGTTGCTTACATGCATCAACTGTTTGCTCAGCTCGGATTTTACCTCAAGCGATACATCAGGATAGAGCGACACAAAGTCACCAATAATGGCAGGCAAAATACTGGCCGCAAACTCGCTAGGAATGCCTAAACGTACTTTACCTGTGACCGTTTCATTACTGAACAGCTGCAATATGGCATCATTCTCTTTGAGTATTTGCTTCGCGAGAGGCAATAATTGTTCACCTTGATGATTCAGCACTTGGCGTTGCCCTTGCTTTTTAAACAGCTTACGCCCGAGTAAATCTTCCAAACGCTTAATTTGCAAACTCACCGCAGGTTGCGACAAACCAAGCAAATCGCCTGCTTTGGCAAAGCCTCCTACTTCCACTACGGTGACTAAAGTACGAAGGCTGTCCATGGGGATGTTTTTCATATTAGAGATGCCAATTTATTGCGCGAAATACATTTGCATTATTTATCAATCGATAAAAAATTACAATTTGTTGTTGGTTTGGCCCAGCCCTATACTGCGAAAAGTTTAAATCTAATCAGTTGAGGCAGCGATGGCGATTCAATCACTCTTTTTTGCCCGCCACCATGGCGCACTGGATGCTAGCACAAATACCTTTGCAAAAGCACATGAACAGATCATCGACTTAGGTGGCTGTGAAGTATTACTGCTGTTACAAAGTTTAAAAAGCTGCAACCTAAGTTGGGCTACCAAACCGGGTATGGCTGTGCGCTACGATCTGACTGACTTAGACCTATCATTCGACGTATTCTTTTTAAGTGATATGGCGCTACGTATTGTTACCACCGACGCCGATAAAGTGACTGCGCTACTCAATAGCGCCAGCGAACATTTTGACGTGGATGTCATGCCACGCCCAGAGTTGGCAAGTGTGCACTTTAGCGGCCCTGATGCAGCTGATTTCTTAGGGCAGCAATTTAGCCTGTATATGGGGATGGCGCTTGGCCAAAATACCCAACATTACGGTGTGCAGTGTGGTGCCTGTTTTGTAGTAGCCAGTGCCGACAGTGGCGAGCAATACTACCGTGTATTTGCACACCTAGATGCGTTGAATAACGTGACACATTCTTTGACGGGCGCGCATTTTAACCCCCAAGCACATGCTGCTTAAATGTCGCCAAGAAAAATGTACGCTTTTGCTAACAGATGTTACAAAAGTAATTGCTAATTTGGGTGTCAGCGGCGAACAACTTATGTATAATCGCGGCCCATGTTATTCCCCCTCAATTAATGAGGCCACGCCCACCATATTGGGTTCGTAAAAAGTGAAGGAATATTATGTCTTCTAAAACACCTCTACATGCCAAGCACCTCGAAGCGGGTGCAAAAATGGTTGATTTCTTTGGCTGGGATATGCCAATCAACTACGGTTCGCAAATCGAAGAACACAACGCTGTGCGTACCGATGCAGGCATGTTCGACGTATCACACATGACCATCGTTGACGTTCAAGGCGATGACGCAAAAGCCTTCTTACAAAAGCTTGTAGCAAATGATGTTGCTAAGTTAACAGTTGCTGGTAAAGCACTTTACACTGGCATGCTTAACGAGCAAGGCGGCGTGATCGACGATTTGATAATTTATTTCTTCAGCGACACTGAGTACCGCCTAGTGGTTAACTCAGCAACGCGTGAAAAAGATTTAGCACATATGAGTGCCGTTGCAGTTGATTTTAACGTGACTGTGACAGAGCGTCCTGAGTTCGCAATGATTGCGGTTCAAGGCCCTAACGCGAAAGCGAAAACTGCCGAAGTATTAAGTGCAGCGCAGCAAGAAGCTGTGGCAGACATGAAGCCATTCTTTGGTGTGCAGGCCGGTGATTTATTTATCGCCACAACAGGCTATACTGGCGAGGATGGTTACGAGATTGTAGTACCAAACGAGCAAGCTGCTGACCTATGGCAACAGCTTCTAGACGCAGGCGTAGCGCCAGCTGGTCTAGGTGCTCGTGACACACTACGCCTTGAAGCAGGTATGAACCTATACGGCCAAGATATGGACGAAAGCGTGTCGCCACTTGCGGCGAACATGGCGTGGACCATTGCTTGGGAACCAGCTGATCGTAACTTCATCGGTCGTGAAGTAGTAGAACAACAACGCGCTGATAAGAGCACTGACAAACTAGTTGGTCTTGTGCTTGAAGAAAAAGGCGTGTTACGCGGTGGCCTAAAAGTTATTTGTGATGCAGGCGAAGGTGTTATTACCTCGGGTACTTTCTCACCTACACTTGGTCACAGTATTGCACTTGCCCGTGTACCGCGTGAAATCGGCGATACAGCGCAAGTAGAAATGCGTAAAAAACTAGTCAATGTTAAAGTGGTTAAGCCTTGCTTTGTGCGTCAAGGTAAAGCCGTAGTATAAGAATTTAAATTTACACCAAAGGAACAGACAATGAGCAACATTCCAAGCGAATTAAAGTACGCTAGTTCACACGAGTGGGTTCGCGCTGAAGGCGACGGCACTTACACTGTGGGTATCACTGAGCACGCGCAAGAGCTACTAGGTGATATGGTATTCGTAGAATTACCAGAAGTAGGTGACGAAGTTGACGCCGGTGAAGACTGTGCAGTTGCTGAGTCTGTAAAAGCGGCTTCTGACATCTACGCACCAATTGGCGGTGAAATCGTTGCTATCAACGAAGAGCTAGAAGATGCGCCTGAGACAGTAAACTCAGACCCATACGGTGACGGCTGGTTGTTCCGCATTAAAGCTTCAGACGAGTCTGAGCTTGATAACTTACTTGACGCTGAAGGCTACACGAACAGCATCGACGACGAGTAATATTCGTTTGGGCTTAGGCCCCTAAAAGCCCCGTTTCGGGGCTTTTTAAGTTTATGTGCCGCCATATCGGCACCTTTACAGGTTTGGTGTAACGCCTTGTTTGTAGGTAAACCCCCACCAAATCGCATTAAATTTCTTGGATCATAGGAATCTGGACATATGTCAAATGCCAAATCTCTTGAACAGTTAGAGCAAAAGCAAGATTTTATTCGTCGTCACATTGGCCCGAGCCCGGCGCAAATGAGCGACATGCTTAGCGCTCTTGGAGTATCGAGTGTTGAAGAGCTTATGGAACAAACTGTTCCTGCTAGCATTCGTCTTGAGAACGGCCTGCAAATTGGCGAAAGCCGCACTGAGGTTGAAACCCTGAGCTACCTAAAATCAGTAGCTAGCCAAAACAAGGTATTCAAATCATACATCGGTCAGGGTTACCACCCGACGCATGTACCTCACGTGATCCTGCGTAACGTTTTAGAAAACCCAGGTTGGTACACAGCATACACGCCTTACCAGCCAGAGATTGCACAAGGTCGTTTGGAGTCACTACTTAACTTCCAAACGCTATCAATGGACCTAACGGGCCTTGACCTTGCAAGCGCGTCACTACTTGACGAGTCAACTGCTGCTGCTGAAGCAATGGCACTTGCAAAGCGCGTTTCTAAAGCGAAAAAAGCAAATGCATTCTTCATCGCAGAAGACGTTCACGTACAAACTATCGACGTAGTAAAAACACGTGCCGAGCAGTTTGGTTTTGACATCATCATTGGTCCTGCAAGCGAAGCTGCAAACCATGAGATCTTCGGTGCCTTATTCCAGTATCCAACAACAAGCGGTGAAGTGGTTGATTTAACAGACCTTATCGCTGCTGTACAAAGCAAAAAAGCACTTGCGTGTGTTGCTGCAGACATCATGGCACTTATGCTACTTAAAGCACCAGGTAAACTAGGTGCAGACGTAGTACTTGGTTCTGCACAGCGTTTTGGTGTGCCTATGGGCTACGGTGGTCCACACGCGGCGTTCTTCACCACGCGTGATGCATACAAGCGTTCACTACCAGGTCGTATCATCGGTGTGTCAAAAGACCGCCTAGGTAACGACGCATTGCGTATGGCAATGCAAACACGTGAACAGCACATCCGCCGTGAAAAAGCGAACTCAAACATCTGTACTGCACAGGTGTTACTAGCGAACATGGCAGCGTTTTACGCGGTTTACCACGGCCCACAAGGTCTGAAAACAATCGCTGAGCGTATCCACCGTTTTGCTGACATCCTAGCTGCTGGCCTTAAAGAGAAAGGCGTAGCGCTTAAGCACGACACATGGTTCGACACCATCACTGTTGTTGCTGATAACAAAGACGAAGTCGTTGCACGCGCACTTGCAGCAGAAGTTAACTTTGCGACTAACCACGCAGGTGAGTACTCGATCTCTGTATCTGAGACTACAACACGTGAAGACGTACTAGAGCTATTCGACATCATCCTAGGTGAAGGTCATGGTCTAGACGTAGCGGCACTTGATGCACAAATCAGCGCTAATGGTTCACAGTCTATCCCAGCTAGCCTAGTACGTGATGACGAAGTGCTAACGCACCCGAACTTCAACTCGTACCACAGCGAAACTGAGATGCTTCGTTATATCAAGCGTCTAGAAAACAAAGACTTATCGCTTAACCACTCAATGATCTCGTTAGGTTCATGTACGATGAAACTAAACGCGACAGCAGAGATGATCCCAATCACATGGCCAGAGTTTGCAAACTTGCACCCATTCTGCCCATTGGATCAAGCGGCAGGTTACCAAGTGATGATCAACGAGCTACACGACTGGTTAGTAAACATCACAGGTTACGATGCAGTATCACTACAGCCTAACTCAGGTGCACAGGGTGAATACGCAGGCCTTATCGCGATTCGTAAATACCACGAGTCACGTGGCGAAGGTCACCGTAACGTATGTTTGATCCCAAGCTCTGCACACGGTACTAACCCTGCATCAGCACAAATGGCTAGCATGAAGATTGTGGTTGTTGATTGCGACAAGCAAGGTAACGTAGATATGGCTGACCTTAAAGCGAAAGCTGAAGAAGTGTCAGAGAACCTATCGTGCATCATGATCACATACCCGTCTACACACGGTGTATACGAAGAAACAATCCGTGAAATTTGCGACATCGTGCACCAGCACGGCGGCCAAGTTTACATGGATGGCGCGAACATGAACGCGCAAGTAGGTGTAACAAGCCCAGGCTTCATCGGTTCAGACGTATCGCACCTTAACCTACACAAAACATTCTGTATCCCACACGGTGGCGGTGGCCCAGGTGTTGGCCCAATCGGTGTTAAATCACACCTTGCGCCATTTATGCCTAACCACAGCGTAATCAACGTACCGGGTACGAACGTAGACAATGGCGCGGTGTCAGCTGCTCCTTACGGCTCTGCGGCAATCCTACCAATTTCATGGGCATACATTGCCATGATGGGTAGCGAAGGCCTACGTGAAGCAACAGAAACAGCGATTGTGAATGCAAACTATCTAGCTGAAAAGCTAAGCGAGCATTACCCAATCCTATACCGTGGCCGTAACAACCGCGTTGCGCACGAGTGTATTGTTGACCTACGCCCACTTAAAGAAGCCACTGGCGTGTCTGAAATGGACGTAGCGAAGCGCTTAATGGACTACGGTTTCCACTCACCAACAATGTCGTTCCCAGTAGCGGGCACATTGATGATTGAGCCAACTGAATCTGAGTCTAAAGTTGAGATCGACCGTTTCATCGAAGCGATGGCGTCAATCAAGAGCGAAATCGACAAGATTGCTAACGGCGAATGGTCAATTGAAGACAACCCGCTAGTGAATGCGCCGCACACGCAAGCAGACGTGCTAAGCAACGACTGGAACCGCGCATACGACCGTTTCTATGCTGCATTCCCAGTTGAAAGCGTGGCGAAGAACAAGTTCTGGCCAACAGTAACACGTATTGATGACGTGTTCGGTGACCGTAACCTTATTTGTTCTTGTCCTGCGGTTGATACGTATCGCGATGAGTAATTGGCTTTATTCTCGCTGCAGAGCGAGGGCTGATTAAAATCGTTTTTGAGAAGCGCCCCTGAAAAGGGGCGCTTTTTTTGTGGGTGTTATACGGCGAATGACCGCCTGTTGGTCAGACTTTGCGGGCATGGATAACCTTGTAGGTCAGACTGCAATGTTGTTGTGGGTTAGGCTTCAGCCTGACAAAAGATGGTTGTATGAATCGACCAACCTTCGCTGTTTTTTGTGGGTCAGGCTTCAGCCTGACAGGGGATGTCTGTAGTAGAGCAATGCAGGAGCATATTGCCGATAAGGCCGACTGTAGGGCAGTCTTCAGACTGCCAACTCTTATTCAGGGTTTCTTGATTGCTGAGGAATGCTGGATAACATGGCTTTTCAAATTTAGATTTTGTCGGGCCGCCGACTTCGGGTCAGAGGAAATGCATCATCACCGTGCAAGTAATTCATCCATGAAGCCGTGTTCCTGTCGGCATCCATGCCTCCACCTCCGAGCGCTGCGAAGCGCTGCTTCGGTCACTCGTCGCCCTCTTGGAACTCCTAGGCGCCCGTAATTCGCAATTGCTTTCGAACTCATATCTTTTGTTAAACGCTCCGCTTAGCTGCTGACACGATTTAACAGCACATCCCTGTGCTGTTAAATCTAGCTCGGCGTCCTGCCTCGCTGTCAGCTTCACGCTTCGCAACAAAAGCTGATTTCTACAGCGCGAATTCAAACGGGGGATAGGGGGCAGTGAGTTTGGAACAATACGACTTTGTTTATGAGCTGCTTAAAACTTTTGTTGAATGAAATTTCTATTTTCATAAGGCTATGATTATTATAAAAAAGGGTTACCAACATACTTTTATAATAGATAACATTAGCGTATCCTCTGGGTTCATACGCTAAAGAAAATATGTGTAAGGATACAAAAATGAATAAACTAGTCAAAATGTTAGTCGAAAGGCTAGATACGGCAAAGACAGACTCTGACTTTTCATTTTTTTTCTCATTGTTAGTGTCAGGTGAGGCGATAACGAAATTAATAACTTTGTATCTATTATCGTCATTAGAAAATGATAAGGATCGTCACAAATATCAAATTGAATATACTTTAGTTAGAACTAGCGGTGTTGGTGATTGGAGTAGAGCTATAGATGACCTTTTGCTAGGTACTGCTTCACAATTCCAGATAAACGAATCAAGGCCATTTCAGAGCGATTTTACAAAAAAAGTTAATGCGGAGGAGTGGCAACATAAAGCTGTCTCTGATTTGATAAAGTCCATGCAGGTTTTTGATATAGATGTAAATGAGATCAAGGGGAAAGTCGACTTAAGAACTTGGTTTAAGTTATTTACAGAGTTAAGAAATAAAACTAGGGGCCATGGCGCTACCTTACCAGCCAAGAGTTCAGATGCGTGCACGTTTCTAGAAAGAAGTTTGCTAACAATTATTGATAATTTAAGCTTACTCAGTTTACCCACCGCATATCTCAAGAAAAATTTAAGTGGAAAATACCGTGTAACGCCGATAACACAAAATACCGATGAATTTAGAGATCTATCAACGTCAGAGAGCTTCAATTTACAAAATGGTATTTATACATACCTAAGTGGTTTTAGACAAATCCCTCTAATAGAAAGTGATGCAGAACTAAGTGATTTCTTTATTGCAAATGGCGGGTTTAACAATAACAAGTTCGAACTGTTATCCTATATTTCCGATAATAAGAAGTATGGGGATAGTAGTAACTATTTAGCTCCAAGAGGCCAGCTACCTGCTAGTGAGTCTGAGGGGATCGGTGAGTTAGTTGTTAAAGGCAATGTGTTCACTAACGTTCCAGATCTAACATATGAGTATATCGCTCGTCCAAACCTAGAAATGCAATTAGCGCAACTTTTAAAGGATGACCGCCGAGCAGTAGTAACACTTTTAGGCAGGGGAGGAATTGGGAAAACATCGCTAGCACTTAAAGTTATACCTGAGTTGTATGATACCGACAGATTTGATGCGGTAATCTGGTTTAGTTCGCGCGATATAGACTTGCACTCGTCTGGGGCTAAACTGGTTAGGGCTGGTGTTGTAACAGATCAAGATATGGCAAAGTATTACTGTAAGCTTGTTCTTTCTGAACCGGAGAAAAATCCTCTTGATTATTTTCAAAAGCAATTGACAAGCTCAGAAGTAGGTCCTTGCCTGTTTGTATTCGACAATTTTGAAACTACAGACAATCCTTTGGAGCTATACAAATTAATCGATACATATGTCAGGCTCCCAAATAAAGTTTTAATCACTACGAGGTTGAGAGACTTTATAGGAGATTATCCTTTAACCGTACATGGTATGACTGAAGATGAATCGAGAGCTCTGATAGATCTTACTTCGGCATCGCTAGGTATAAAAGATCGGCTAAGTGAAAAAGTGATAAGTGAGATAATATCCGTATCATCGGGGCACCCATATATTATCAAAGTAATGTTAGGGGGATTCGCTAATAATGGGGCTAAAGGCTCATTACCAAAGATAATAGCTGGTAGCGATGAAGTGTTGGTGGCACTGTTTGAGAGGACTTACGCTGCTCTAACGCCATGTGCTCAACAGGTTTTTTTAACTTTAGCTTCTTGGAATTCAGCTGTTCCCAGAATTGCCCTTGAAACAGTTTTGATGGTATCTATTGATGAACCATTAGAAGTAGAAAAGTCAATCGATAACCTGATTCAATTTTCCATGATAGAGGAAAAAAAATCTCCAGACGATGGTCAATATTTTCTTGGTTTACCATATGTAGCTTTGGCATTTGGAGCAAAGAAATTACATGTAAGCCCACTTAAAAGTAAAATTTCAAGTGACTCTAAATTACTACAAACGTTTGGGCCATGTAAGCTGGAAGATAAAAATATTAACTTTAGGCATCACTTCATTTCTTTCCTACGAAATATAGACCTCACTAAATTTAATCAAAATAAACAAATAATCGACAGGATATGTTTTTCTTTTAACGATGGATTTTTTTTGGTAGCTAACTTTTTGTTTGAGTCCGATGTTAAAAACTTAGTACCCGCTGCTAAAGAATACTGCTTACTGTACTTAGAAAATGAAACTATAGATAGCAAAAAACTTATGGGCTGGACATTGCTGGCTGAAATAGCAAAAGCACTCAAAGAACCATTGGATGAAGTCCACGCTATATTAGAAATTGCTCAATTGTCAGATATAGACTTTTTCCAGTTATCTATAATTGTAAACACTATCAATCATAAATTTTCTACCAAGCAAATTACGACCAATGCAAGCGTGAAAAGAGAACTTTTGTCGGGGTTGTATGACGTAATTTGGACAAGGAGACATGAAGGAGATGCTGTAGATCTATCAAGAATTGCTTGGTTAGCCTTACATCTAGACAAAATCGATGATGCTAGGAATCTTGTAACTGAAGGGCTTAGAAAAGACTCCGATAATAGCTACTGCAAAAAGCTGAAAGAGAAGTTAGACAAACTGCACTGAGAATCAAAAGAGAAATAGACAAGACACCCACTTAAATTGACTCTGGCTCTCCAACAAACTGTACCTTTATTTGGCGCTGTAAATTATTAGAGTGGGTGTCAGGATTCTTTGTTTGGGTGCTGTTGCCACCGCGACAAAGGAATCGTATCAAGGGTCAGATTTCTTGATTTCAACGCGTCGCTTTATCAAATTTGCCTCTTGATATGTCGAGGGTAGGCCCTGCATTGGGCAGTCCAGCAAATTCACCTTGCCTCTTTTATCTTCTATCTCAATCCTCTGGCCCTTTCAGGGTAAAGGTTAAGTGCTTGCGCATATCTTTTAGGATCACGCCTTTTTTCAGCATGGCGGCGCTTAGGCGTTTTTGCCATTTGAGTAGGTGATGTCCACTTCCCCTAAACTGAGACAGACATAATTAGAGTTTTCTGTAATGATAAATGCAGGAGACGACTATGAAAAAATCACGCTATACAGAATCTCAGATCATCGCAGTATTAAAAGAAGTTGATGCAGGTAGAAAAGTTGAGGAAGTGTGCCGTCA
>NZ_JBMMUF010000017.1:0-24118 GCF_049257235.1 Pseudoalteromonas maris | reverse complement strand
TGACGGCACACTTCCTCAACTTTTCTACCTGCATCAACTTCTTTTAATACTGCGATGATCTGAGATTCTGTATAGCGTGATTTTTTCATAGTCGTCTCCTGCATTTATCATTACAGAAAACTCCAATTATGTCTGTCTCAGTTTAGGGGAAGTGGACAGCTCTTAGTGTCCCGTTTTTAGATGTAGATCAATTTTAGTTGCTCTCAAAGGCATATAGTAAAGATCTGGAATGTTAATTTAGGTACAAAAGTTCGTTCATTTCTTACAAGGAGTCTCTATGCAGACACACAACGTCGCTCCCAAATCAAGCACGCTAAATAACAGCGCATCAGATGAGCTTATATTCGATCTGAGTGTTAAAAATCCAAGTTTAAAGTGGAACGCTGATGGCAATTACCCCTATTCTCGTAAAATGGATGTGGTGGAGTATGAGCGTCAAAAGCATGAGCTGCAGATTGAGCTATTGAAAATGCAGGGTTGGGTAGAAAGACACTAATCAGCGAATTGTGATCGTGTTTGAAGGGCGTGATGCTGCAGGTAAAGGAGGCACCATTAAGCGTTTTATGGAACACCTTAATCCGCGAGGGGCTAATGTTATCGCGCTGGAGAAGCCCAATGCCCGTGAGCGTAATCAATGGTACTTCCAGCGATACATACAGCATTTACCAACAAAGGGAGAGATTATCTTATTTGACCGCTCTTGGTATAACCGTGCTGGCGTAGAAAAAGTGATGGGGTTTTGTGATGACCAAGAGCACTTGGAGTTTATGCGTCAAACTCCACAGTTGGAACGCATGTTGGTAAACAGTGGTATTAAATTATTTAAATATTGGTTCTCAGTTAGCCGTGAAGAACAGTTTAGGCGCTTTAAATCACGTCAAAAAGATCCCCTAAAGCAATGGAAGCTAAGCCCTGTGGATATGGCTTCATTGTCAAAATGGCATGATTACAGTCAAGCCAAAGACGCTATGATGTTCCATACACATACAAAAGACGCGCCTTGGACACAGATCCGCTCAGACGACAAAAAGCGTGGACGCATCAATTGTATGCGTCATTTTTTAAGTTGCTTGGATTACCCCGGCAAAGATCATGATGTGGTTGGCCACGCTGATCCGCTAATCGTGGGAGAGCCAACGACGATGACGCAACGAAATTAAGGAGATGAACATGGGGAAATTGATTTCGAAGTTGGAAGATAGGCTCGCTTCGTTGGAAAAAATCATTGCCAAGAGCAAAAAAGAAGTTAAACGCACCGCAGAAGTTGCCAAACAAGCCACCGAACAAGCTCAAGCAGCGGTGGATAAGGCGAAAGAAGCGCAAAGCGCAGCAGACAAAGCCAAAAAGCGTCTCAAACTCGCTACCAAAGAGTTAAAAGAGGCGCAAGTGCTGAAAATAGCCCAGAAGAAGGCTTCTAAAAAATCAGCGATAAAGCGAGCAAAGCGACTGGCCAAAAATAAGAAGGCCAAAACTGCCAACGCGTAGTATGCACACAGTGGCAAACAAGGTGGTTTTCTGTTCACCATTAAAAAAGGCGCCGATGGCGCCTTTTTACATAGATTATGCTTAATGATTAAAAGCGGTAAGACGCTGATACGTAAGCAAAACGACCTTGGCCACTGTGAGTTGTGTTCACAAAGCCCATAAAGTCATGGTGACTATATGGAGGTTCTTCGTTGAACAAGTTAGTAACACCAAGGGTTAGGGTTGTGTTGTCAAAGCCTAGGTAGTTGTAGGTCACATCTACCGTTGTCATCGAGTCGATAGTCTTGTCACCAAAACCTGCATCGGCATCGCCTTTAAACTCACCAATGTAGTTGATTGCAAGGCTCGCGCTCATGTCGTCTTGACTCCATGTGCTTGCTAAGGTCCAACGTACTTCAGGTTGCTCAAAGTCACCTTCTTGGGTATTCAAACGTTGACCACCGTCCGCACCTGGGCGCAGATCTTCATACTCCAACACATAGTTTAGGTTGTAGTTGAAGTTGAAGTCACCAATGTCAGTGGTCAAGCCATATTGGGTATTGATATCAAGACCGGTTGTGTTTAAGTCACCAATGTTTTGGAATGAGTCATAAATCACTACCACTTCACCTGGGTCTCCCGGTGTTGCGCTAGGTAGACGCTCGACTACATTTGGATCATCACCGAAGTTAGTGAACACAAACTGGGTGTCAGAGTCGATGATGTCTTCAATCTCGTAGCTGTAATAGTCAACTGAGAATGATAGGTCGTCGTTGATCTCATAGATCAAGCCTAAGTTATAGCTTTCAGACTCTTCTGGACCCAAGTCTGGGTTACCTTCAAATACCGCAGTGTATTCTTGTGGCTCACACGCTTTGTTTACGTTACCCACAGCAGCACAACGAACACTGTCCACTAGGTTAGGAGATTCGTCAGTACGACCTAGGCCAAGTTGATGTAGCGATGGTGCACGGAACGCTGTACCCCATGAGCCACGCAATATCATTTGATCTGTCGCTGCAAAACGGAAAGACACTTTAGGGTTGGTTGTGGTACCAAAGTCACTGTAGTCTTCATGACGCGCAGCTAATTGAACTTCTAAGTTATCTAGTACAGGAATCGCAAGCTCAGCAAACACTGATGTGTTGTCTCGAGAACCATTAGCCTGAGTTGCCTCAGTACCAAACACTTCGCCGCGTAAGTATTGATCATCAGGGTTATCGCTGATGGTCTCTTCACGGTACTCTGCACCTACAGCAAGCATAAGCTCACCGTGTTCCATCTCCATGATTGGACCAGAGAAGCTTGCATCAAAACTGCGGTTGGTAGATTTACCGATACGAGTAGTCGTCGTCTCGATGTAGTCTAATGCTTCTTGGCTGTTGCTCGAAGGTTCGAACGGGTTCCATAAACCGCTGTCGATTGCTTCTTGTACACGACGACTATTAGGGAAGCCATCTACACCCATTTCGGTGGACTCACTCTTGATGTAGTTATACGCAACTTCCCATGACCAATCGCCAATTTCCCCTTCAAAACCTACGATAGCACGGTAGTAGTCGGTATCGGTTTCTTTCTTACGGTTACCAATATCAACAGTACGGCGGCGCATTGTTAAGTCTTGACCAAAGAACTCGTGCGTAGGTATGTCTGCAAATGGATGATTTGGGTTATCACCCGCCATAAATAGCTCGTTAAAGCTTGGGCTACCAGCACCTTTGGTGGTGGTGCGGGCGTTTTGACCATTTAGTTCTGTGAACATACGCATAGAGTCGTTCACTTCAAACTTACCCATGTAGTTGAAACTGAAGCGCTCAGTGGCTGGCACCATACTCATATACGGCGCGTAGTCGTAGCGACAAAGGTTGTTCGCTAAGTCGCGATCTGCTTCAGGACACACGTCATTGCCGAAGGTATCGATGATACGGTTGCTCGGATCAGACGCCAGTGCAATTGTGCCAGGGATACCTGATGAACTGCGAAAATCAACCGCATCTGGGTCGTTAGGGCGCAATGCCGCTTGGTTTGCTGAACGTGAGTAATCACGATCTGCATACAGCACTTCATCACGCTTGTAATAATCTAGGATAAAGGTGTGTTTGGTTTTGTCTGAAACACTGCCCCAAAGCATACTGATGCTCTGCTCTTCACCGCCACCATCTGCGGTGCCACCTACTTTGCCTGAGATCTCAACACCTTCGAAATCATCTTTAAGTACAACGTTGATTACCCCAGCGATAGCGTCAGAACCATAAGTTGCAGATGCGCCATCCTTTAGGATATCAACACGTTTGATTGCCGAAAGAGGAATGTTGTTGATATCAACAAACGCCGTATCAATGCCTTTGGCAAATGGAGAAACTGAAACACGACGACCATTTACTAGGATCAGCGTTGAGTCTGCACCTAGACCACGCAACGAAACACTCGAACCACCGTTAGCGGTATCATCTGAGCTGTTGCCTTGGGTAGAGAATGTGCCTTGACCGGAAATAGGGAGTTTTGTGAATAGACCAATAAGGTCAGTTACACCTGTGTTGGCGATTTCTTGTTCGCTCAATGATGTAACCGGAGAGGGGCCTTCCATATCTTGGCGTTTGATATGTGAACCCGTGACTTCAATGCGCTCTACCTCTTCACCGTCAGTTGCCGCAACGCTACTGCCGCTGAAAAGGGCAATGGATACCGCACTTGAGACAAGTGCTAACTTGCTAATTTTGTTTGTCATAATGAACTTCCATTCGTTTATTGTTAGGAATTCCGTGGTAATACATTGAACTAAATAATTAATTCAAATTAAGCATTTCATTAACATGTTTAGCACACAATATTCAGGTTCGACACCCCCAAAACGTCTTAAAATGTAATAAAAATTGTCATTTGTAACGTTTTTTATCCGCTTTATCTGTGCGTTTTAGGTGTGTTTTTGCCAAGGCAGAGAATTTTTAGTGATTTGACGGTGAGTGATAATTTTTCTTTAACCTTGATGGTTATTCTTGCGCGGATAGTAGGCAGTTAATTACTATTTTGAGAACTTTAGCGCGAATGTTTTTGCAGCTTTTGAGTACACTACATGATGTTTTAGTACTTTAGACACTAAAAAGCGGGCTAGGCCGTTTTTTGTTTGTACCTAAAAAGTTCGTAATGGGAGCGCGTGCGCATCCTAAAAACAGCACATGTTTCTTGCTCCCAAACAGTCATACCCTTTTGACTTGATGGGGGTAAACTACATACTTTTCATGTGTTTATGTGTCTTACTCACCCATAAATTTCATTGCTTGGAGCAAGTTACTGTAGTCATCTCGCCAAACAAATGGGGCTGTGTTACTGGGCCATAATGAGCGGCTACTCATAAACGGGCTCAGGCTAGTCGCTGAGCGACTAAGCAATACCCAACGCACATCATGGCCATGCTCCTGCTGCGCTTTTGTTTCACCGTATACAATATCCAACTCAAATTGCTGTGCTAAACCACGCATCAATGGCGTGAGGTCTAAATGGGTGTTGGAGATATGCACCGCAAGTACGCCGTCATCTTTGAGCTGGCTCAAGTACAATGAGAGTGCCTCTTGAGTCAGCAGGTGCATAGGGATGGCGTCGCCACTAAATGCATCGAGCACGAGGGCATCAAATTGCTTAGTCATTCCTTTGGCATATTGTTCACTCAGCGTCACTCGTCCATCACCAAGATAATACTCAAGCTTCGCCTGCGACGTGTTCAGGTAACTAAATTGCGCCTTTGCTGTGGCCAGTACATTAGGGTTTAGCTCATAAAAGGTGTAGTGGTCTTCGCTTTTGCCATAGGCCGCAAGCGTGCCCGCACCTAAGCCAATAAAGCCTACTTGTGAACCATTTGGCAACTCTGCTAACAACTGCCCAACAAGGGTTTGCCTACGATAATAACTTTGCGGTTCGCCTTGATCTGGGCCTGCAATCACCTCCACGCCGTGAGTCGTGGTGCCATCAATCAATCGGCGCTCTGTTTGTCCATCAATGTCTACCTCGGTCACGGTTAACAAGCCGTAGAAGTTACGTAAGCGCTCAATATCGTTACTTTTGAATTGCCCATCGAGCCACAAAAATAATCCTGCTGCTAAACAGGCACTCACTAGAGCAGACCCGCCAAGCAGTTGGCGTGCATGGGCTGAATTATCAAGCCACATGCACATTGCAAAGAGCACTAATGCCATGGCGATAGCCAGAGGATACTCGTAATACAAGGTGAAGACTTGCGGCGCAACAAAGGTAATGAGTGCCGTACCTAGAGCGCCGCCGAGCGCCATAATTAAGTAAAATTGGGTCAGGTATTGTGTGTGTGGTTTTGCCTTTACTAACTCACCATGACACACCATACAGGCAGCAAATAGCACCAAAGAATAGAGGATCACTTGGCTTACAATGTCGAACTGGCTACCAATAAAAAACAAAAAACAGCCAATAAATGCCGATACCGCCAATATCGCCAACCAAAATAGTCGATGATAGGCTCTTGGTGAGTGGAAACACAGTACGAAAGTAAGCAGGTAGAGCGCTAAGGGCAAGATCCAGAGAAAAGGCACTGGGGCGATGTTTTGTGTCATTGCATTGGTGCTAGCAGTTAATGCCATAACACCACAAGCGCTCAGTGCTAGCCAAAGTAACCACTTACTGTGCACGCCACCTTTAAAGGCACTTTGCTCAGTAGTTCCTAACTGCACAGCTTGTTTGTAAAAATGTGCCATGTACGCATAAAAGGTGGCCGCAAAAGCGATAAATACGCCACTCCATAGCCATGACTGTTGTTCGAGCCCAAGCCAAGGCTCCAACGCGAAGGGGTATGAGAGTAACGCTAAGAATGAACCAATGTTCGAGTAACTATAGAGTTTGTAGGCATGTTCGTTATCCACTTTGGCTTGCCAGCTTTGCATCAAAGGTGCAGTTGCTGCCAGTGCAAAATAGGGCAAACCAACGGCCAGTGCCAGCTGTGCCAATACAGCCAATGCCGGGAAGTCACTGTTGGACTCAAGGAGTTGAGTTCCAATAGGGAGACTGATCGCGCCAGCCAATAGCACCGCGCCATGGACGAAAAATTGCTTTTTCAGCGCGAGGCGGCTTGAGATCAGGTGAGCATAACCATAGCTCGCAAGTAAAAAGGTTTGAAAAAACAACAAGCATGCAGTCCATACTTGGGTTCCGCCGCCGAAACTGGGAAGCAACATTTTGGCCATAATGGGTTGCACTTGGAATAGCAAAAAGGCGCTGAGGAACACAAGAATGATCGCAAGCATGAAAACATAAGCCCTAGAGTGGATAAAAAGCGACGCAAATGTAGCACAAATTGGCACTGGGCAGAAAGTACAGAGGTTCGCGGTATCATGTTGGCTGGTTTTGTCGCGACGTCCACCCTCGGTGGATGGGAATGTTTACATCGATGTACTGCCTAAATTTCGCTATTACAACGAATATTGCACGCATTGCCTTATACTTCTTCACCACTAAAATAATAAGATAAGGGATTGAAAGATGGACCTATTTAATAAATATATTCGCACAGCCTTGCTTGGCACAATATTGGCGTTTACAACTCATGCATATGCCAATAACAGCGATCTCGCAAAGCAGCTTATGTCAGCACAGGTGATTGAACTCAATCATGTTTGGGACAACAACTCGCCACTTTTGAGTTTTAACCCACCATTTTCAATGGCTTCTTTAGATAGCCACAAAGATACTGCGGGTATGATCCCCCAGCTATCTTTTGCGGCCGATATGATGTATTTCAGCGGCCAGCATGGTGCACCGAATATCGATGCGATTGGCCACATTGGCCACAACGGCAAAGCCTTTGGTGGAATTAGCACGGATGACATTGATGGTGCTAGAGGGTTAAAGTCACTTGGCATCGACGAGTACCCAACAGCAAAGCTACTCAATCGTGCGGTTTTACTCGATGTTGCGCGCTATAAAGGCGTAGACCATCTGCCTGCAGGTTATGAAATTACTGCGCACGACTTAGAAGCCACAGCGAAGGCGCAAAAAGTGGCTATTGAAGCGGGAATGTCTGTGCTTATTCGCACTGGCTTTGGGCAGTTTTTTAACGATGATAAGCAAAAATACTTGGGTTTGCGCCCAGGTCCCGGTGAAGAAGCGGCAAACTGGCTGGTGAGTAAAGGGATCTTTTTAACGGGCGCGGATCAGCTCAGTTATGAGGTGGTTCCAGAGTCTGGCACTATTTTCCCTGCGCACCGCATACTGTTGGCAGATAACGGTATTTATATTGTTGAAAACATGAATCTTGAAGCGCTAGGTGCCACTTTGGCACAAGCAAAAGACTATGAATTCATTCTGGTTATGAATCCGCCGCGCGTGCGTGGCGCGACCGGTATGGCCGTGAACGCCTTTGCTATCTTGGGCAAATAGTTCACATTCGCCAAAGTATTAATGAACCTTATGCACCACGCATGCAGTGGCGCATATTTACCTCAATACCTACCTTGTTAGTCATTCTTTAAGACATGTTTGCTACCTATTTATTGGTAATAATCGACTGCTTTTTCCTGTGTATTTAATAAAATCACAGGTTCATACAACTACTTTGTTCTGGATGAAACAAAAAACCGGAAGTGTTCAAACTGTTGATTTTTAAGTTTAAATTTTCGTTTTTATTATTCCGTTAAGCAATTTTTAGAATTCGTCAGACTTTTTTTATAATCCGTCAGCTATTTTGTGCCTAGCTCCATATAGTGAACTTAACGTAACCACCAAGTGAACTGAGCTATGAGCTGTATTCGTTTTATCTCACCTTTGTATTTTCGCCACAGCTGCACCAAGATGAGGGCAGTCATCAAGGTAATAGCGTCGCTTTGTTGTGGTTTTCTTATTGCACCTGCAACCTACGCTCATTCTACTTTGCTAGAACAGCCTGCGGCCTACCAACAGTGTGCTGCGTGTCATGGCCCAGCCGCGCAGGGGAATGCGCAATTAAATGCCCCTGCACTTGCTGGTCTTTCAGAGCGTTATTTGAGTCGTCAATTAATCAACTTTAAAACAGGTATGCGTGGCAGCCATGAGCAAGACACGCTCGGTCAGCAAATGCAGGCGATGATGAAGCCGCTCAGTATTGATAAAGATATTCCCGAACTTGCCGCTTATCTTGCGAAATTAGTTCCTGCTCAGCAAGGGGCACAGCTCAAGGGCGACCTCACTAATGGCACTCGTTATTATCAAGGTAAGTGCGGGGCTTGTCATGGCGGCACGGCACAAGGTAATGAAGCACTTAATGCACCACGTTTAGCGGGGCAAAGTAACGATTATCTCAAGCGGCAAATGCGTAACTTTGCCACCGGCTTGCGTGGCACCCATGCTGATGACAAATACGGTCGGCAAATGGCGATGATGGCTAAAACCACCTCTGGTAAAGAGCTTGATGACATTCTTTATTACATCTCGCTACAGGAATAGTGCACGATGACTAAGCTAAAAGCAGGTTTAGTGATAAGCGTGGTGGTGATACTTGCTTACCAAAGCGTGCAAGCGCTTGGCATTATGCCACCACAGCAAGTCAGTAACGTTACTCGCACAGTGCAAAGTACAGGCGAAGTCGCTACAGATGCATCATTTGCGTTGTCGCAGCACTGTCCCCCAAGTTTTGAATTAACTGATGACGGAGTATGTAAACTGCTTACTCAATATCAGTTCTATGACTCAGTGCAGAATAAAGGGCTGGGCGGTACCCGCACTAACTTGCCGCCACACCGCGACGGCTTTACGCCAGAACAAATTGACCTAGGTCGTTATTTGTTTTTTGACCCAATTTTGTCCAAAGACGGCTCGCTGTCTTGCGCCAGTTGCCATCAGCCAGATAAAGGGTTTAGCGATGGTCAAGATCGCAGTGTGGGTATAACAGGTGAAAAAGTGGCTCGCTCTGCGCCGACCCTGTGGAATGTTGCTTTTGTTGATAAGTTCTTTTGGGATGCTCGCGCCACAACCCTTGAAGAGCAAGCTACTGGGCCACTATTCGACGCCAAAGAAATGGGCAACACTCCTGCGAACCTGCTTGCCACCTTAAACGCCAACACACAATACAATGCGATTTTTAAAACTGCATTCCCAGAGCAATTCTTGGCGCAAAATGGCATTGGTTTGTCGCAGATTTACACGGCGCTTAGCGCATTTCAGACATCGTTAATATCACTAAATAGTCGTTATGACCGTTACGCCCATGGTTATCACGAAGCCCTCAATGAACGTGAAATAAGAGGTATGAATGTATTTCGCTCGTTTGTTGCGCGCTGTGCAGAGTGTCACCAGCCGCCATTATTTACCAACAACCAAGTAGCCGTCATCGGCGCACCAGAGCCAGACGGGCTAGCTTTTGATATCGGTGCTGAAAAAACCTACAACGCACCTAAACTGCGTGGCGGATTCAAAGTGCCCACACTTAGGAATATCACACAATCAGCGCCTTACATGCACTCTGGTCGATATGACAACCTGCATGACGCTGTAAAGTTTTATAACGATGGTCGCGGTAATGCAGTCCCTGACGATCAAGATTTACTGCTGCACTGGCATATCTCTGAACCCAATTTAACCGATGAAGAGGTGCAATTGTTAGTGGAGTTTTTAGGCACACTCACTGATGAGAGTTTAACGCCGCAAATTCCTAGGCAGGTGCCGTCAGGGCTCGCTGTAGTAGACGAAAAGTATGCACAAAACCGTGCTTTGCAGTAACACGCGTCGTGTTGATTAAGCACACAACAATAAAAATAAACGAACATCAATAATGCGGAGAGTAAGATGGCGACAAAGAAAGTAATAGGTGTGCTGATCGCAGCAGGTGCCTTTGCCGCGGGTGTGTATCTGGGCAGCAGTCAAAATTCGGCACCAATTATCACCAACAGTGCCACAGGTGCTAGTTACAGTGGTGGTTACGACAAATCAGCGGACGCTGAGTTAAGCACATCAACAAAAAAATCGGCGGTCAAACAGCGTACCGACGCTGGCAAAACCCATGTGGTTAACGACGGCCAGAGCATTATGGCCGCAGTGCAAGGGGCGCAACCGGGTGACACTATTCAAGTTATGCCTGGCACCTATCATGAAACGGTGTATATCGATAAAGACGACATTCGTATTATTGGAGTGATCAAAGACGGTAAGCGCGCGACGCTTGATGGCCAAGGCGTACTCAATGATGCATTTTTATATTCAGGCAATAACTTCGTGGTTGAAAACTTCCTTATCACCAAATACAAAGGCAATGGCGTGATGGGGCAGGCGGGTAACAACTTTGAAATCCGCAACAACATTATTGAAGACACAGGCGTGTACGGTATTTTCCCGCAGCTTGGTAAAAATGGCATTGTGGAGTACAACGTTATATCTGGTATTGAGGATGCCGCTATTTACGTGGGGATGAGTGATAACATTCATGTTGCTCATAACGATGTGTTTGGCAACGTTGCCGGCATTGAAATTGAAAACTCGCGCCACGCGATTGTTGAAAATAACAATGTGTATAACAACGCAGGCGGCATTTTAGCCTTCATCACTCCGGGCCTGCCGATTAAAACTACCTATGATGTGATCATCCGTAATAACTTTATTTACGACAACAATCATGTCAATTTCGGTGCGCCTGGCTCCATGGTTGCCAGCATCCCATCGGGCACGGGGATTTTGATTATGGCATCAGATGATGTGGTGGTTGAAAATAACATTATTAAAGACAACAAAACCACCGGCATTCTTATCACCGACCATGCCAATGCGCCTGGGGTGACGACAGATCCTGAGTCAGATCCTAACCCTGATGGCATCAAAATCTTAAACAACATGATGTATCACAATGGCTACGACACCATTGATGAAGTGAAAGCCTTGATGCTTACAGAGTTGAAGCAGGGCGAACCGGATATCGTGCGGGTGGGTAAGTCACACGACAGCTGTATTATTAATCGTCATCGTTATGTCACTGTTGGTGTAAGCTCATGGGCAGAGTGCGAGTTTACCAATACGCATAACATTGTAACTTATTTGCTCGATGAGCCTGTGCCAGCGCGTGTCATTGACCCATCTGAGCGCGGTAAAGTGGTATACAACGGAGTGTGTGCAGGCTGTCACACCTACACTGGGCGTATGATTGGTCCGCCAATTCAGATAATCCAAGCCTTGTATATGGATAACCCTCAAGGTATTGCTGACTTCATTGCCAACCCAGTTAAAAAGCGTGAAGACTATCCAGAAATGCCACCGCAAAATTACTTAGACGAGCAAACGCGATTGGCGGTAGCCGAGTATTTATTGGCACAAACAAAATAGGGATCCAACCTGAGCAGAGCGAGTCAACTATATTAATGCGTGGTTGGCTCGCTCTTTTATGTATAATTTTCTCACGTTCTCGTTTTTGACCGCGACATTGAAAGAGCCTTTAATGCCAATGAACAACATGCAAAACGAATACACACCGGTTACTGAGCTACAGCGCATTTATGATGCTCAGCGCACGGCGTTTGACAATAACAAGTACCCAACCATCAGCGAGCGTGTAGCGCAACTTAAGCTGCTCAAGAAGGTTGTGCTAGCACATCAAAGTGACATTATTGCCGCCATCAGTGAGGACTTCAGTCATCGCAGTGCGGATGACACGCGCTTAGCTGAACTACTGACTTTTGTTGAGTGTATCGACAGCGCCATAAGCAATATTCGTAAATGGACTCGGGTGTCTAAACGCAAAACGACACTGGTGTTTATGCCTGCAAGCAACAAGGTGGTATATCAACCTCTTGGCATAGTCGGCATCATGGTGCCGTGGAATTACCCGCTATTTTTAAGCTTAAGTCCGCTTGTAGCGGCTATTACTGCTGGTAACAGTGTGATGTTAAAGCTCTCTGAGCATACGCCTGTCTTTAACCGCTGTTTGAAAGGCTTGATAGAGCAGGTGTTTGGCGAGCATAAAGTAGCTATTACCTTAGGGGATGCCGAAACCTCAACTGCCTTCACCGCACTGCCTTTTGATCATCTGTTTTTTACCGGCTCTACCGCAGTGGGCAAATTGGTTATGAAAGCGGCCGCTGAGAACCTCACGCCAGTGACCTTGGAGTTAGGAGGTAAGTCGCCAGTGCTCATTAGTGACAGTGTTGAAATCGACATGGCCGCTGAGAGAGTATGTTTTGGCAAATCACTTAACGCGGGGCAAACCTGTGTAGCACCGGATTATATTTTGTGTCCTGAGCACAAAGTAGCGGAGTTTGTTGAGGCCTACAAAAACGCGTTTGCGCGTATGTACCCGAGTATTAAAGTCAATGATGATTATGGCGCTATCGTCAATGAACAACAATTAGCGCGCTTACATGCTTTGCAGCAAGAGGCCGAAGACATGGGGGCAAAATGCACCGCCATTAATCCTGCGAGTGAGGATTTTGCTGGCACTCGCAAAATGCCTCCGGTGATCATCGAAAATGTCAGCACGCAATCGCGAGTGATGAATGAAGAGATATTTGGTCCATTGCTACCGATCATCCCTTATTACACCTTTGAGCAGGCAATAGGCTTTATTAATGCACGGCCGCGACCTCTAGCGCTCTATTTGTTCAGCACTAAAAAGGCTGAGCATGACAAAGTGATCAACGCCACGCACTCAGGTGGTGTATGTATTAATAACACCATGACACATTTAGCGCAGGTTGATTTGCCATTTGGTGGCATTGGGCACTCTGGCATGGGGCATTATCATGGTTTTGAAGGCTTTCAGACTTTCTCTAAAGCGAAAGCAGTGCACAAAGCGGGCCTGTTAAACATTGGCAAATTGCTTTACCCGCCTTATGGCAAGCGTATTCACCAGCTGTTTTATAGGGTGTTTGTTCGTTGATGGTTCAGTGTGGTGGCGACATTCGCGCCACCCTCACACGTTACTATTCTCTGAAAGCACGATGCAAAAGTCGCGGCACATTGTAGGTTATGGTGATAGTGTTCGCGGTGGCGGTTGCACTTTCTACAGCTTGGTTTTATTGATGTTATTAACTTAATGCTTTGATTTTAAAGGGCTAAAAAATCTTATTTTGTGAGCAGGCGTCGACTTTATAGATAGTTTGATAAATAAAAATCCCCTTATTTTGATAAAAAGATATACATTGCTCGTTATGTAGCGTACCCTGCCTTGGCTTTGGAAAATTAAAGCTTTACCTGTTACTGCACTATGCACCTCTCTTTCTTCTTTTATTAATCTTAAGTCGAACTAGTATTTACATTTGCTCTATTGGTTAATGTTTTACGTGTTTTTCTGATGCTATATCGATGATTTTTCTCATCAATTATTTTTTAATAAAAGGTTTTATATATGTCTAATACAGTAACTGGTGTTGTAAAGTGGTTTAACGAAGATAAAGGTTTTGGTTTCCTAACTCCTAGTGAGGGTGGTAGCGACGTGTTTGTACATTTTCGTTCAATCGTTTCTGAAGGCTATAAGTCGCTAGCTGAAGGTCAGCAAGTGAAATTTAATATCGAGCAAGGTCAAAAAGGACCTCAAGCAGCAAATGTTGTTGCTATCTAATCGATAGTAAATTTATATACAAGGTTAGTGCTAACTAACCTTTTAATTATCTACCGTAATACTCTCTCCTTGAATTACCCTTCATTAATTGTCTTACAGTACACCCACAACTCTTAATTAAAGTTATCAATATGATCCAAACATTCAACGGCGCTGTTGTAAATGCACAGCCTCCCATCGCAACTATCTCTGTAAATAAATTTTGTGTGGTTTTTAAAGACCGCAATGCGCTCAAGCGCGTTAGCCTAGATAGTGCAATAGAAACACGACAGTTTATTAATTGGCTGCTAACCATGTAAACGAGTTAGCATCATTAATAGCATGAGTGACACAGGTGTCACGATACGCCACCATGATGACAATGTGGCGAGTTATTCCTCTTCGTCATCATCTGCATTAAATACTAACTCTTGCATCTGCTCGGGTGTGAATACAAAAAAGTATAAATCATCAATGCTCGACAGCGCCTTGCCTACAAGGTTGGCATAATCCCCTGCGTCGGTATCTAACCAATACCCTTCGAGCACCCCGTTTTTAAGTGGAAAATACACACTTTCACTGGTTGGTACCGAGCCTGCTGAGTCAAACACATAATCTGCATAATGTTCATGGACGGTTTTCACTAAGTCGCTTTGTTGCTGTTTGCGCTGCCCTAGTTGGGTTATTAAATTTGATTCTGGCATGTATCTCTTCTTTAGGCTGTTACGTCACGACAGTACAGCTGCCGTGCTAGGTCTTACTTACAATTTATAGTATGACACTGTGAGCGTTTAACATGCGGTAAATTTAACGCTAAAGCAATCATTAATCACAGCACTTGATACTTATCTAGTGGGTTACGTATTGCTACTGAATTAGTACATGGGTAAGGTAGTTTAAAATTTATAACATTTTGAAACAAAGTACTTTTTCATAAATTCATTGCTTACATTAGAATGCGGCTCACGCAATTATGTATGAGTAATGGAATGAACATGTACAAGAAGAATAACAGGCGTTTGGGATTTTGCTTTTGGTTGTCAGCTTTGTTGCTATCTAACACTTCAGTGTGGGCAGCAACCGACGCCGTGGATGAATACATCACAGAAGTGATGCAGCAAAGGTATATTCCTGGGCTGCAACTTGCGGTGGTTAAAGATGGCAAAATAGTAAAGCAAGGCAATTACGGTGTGGCGAATATCCAGCACCAAGTTGCAGTGCAAGAGCAGACCCTTTTTCCAATTAACTCTATGACCAAAGCGTTTACAGGTGTTGCTATCATGCAGCTGGCTGAGCAAGGTTTGCTGCGTGTTGACGATGAAATTGGTCAGCACCTTGATGGATTACCACACAAATGGCGGAGCCTAAAAATCAACCAACTTATGGGCCATACGACCGGCTTGCCATATATTCTTTCACAAAATCACCCGCTTGAGACTATTGTGCTCAAAGATGTCGAAGCATCGTGGCAAGAAGTACAAAAACGTGATTTTCAGTTCACCCCTAATGCTCGCTTTCGCTACAACCAAACGGGTTATGTGATCCTTGGTAAAATTATCGATAAATACATGCCACAAGGGTTTGCAGCTTTTATCACTGAGCAACAATTAGCGCCAGCCAATATGGTGCAAACTGCCGATGCAGGCTTTGATTACCTTGAGCGAGTGGTGCCTCATCAATCGAGCCAATATCTGCATCTTGGGGCTGGAAAATATCGAAACTTCTATGGCGAATTCCCATACATGCTACAAACAGCTGCGGGGCTAAGTAGCACAGCGACAGAACTGGCTAACTATATTATTGCGCTGGAGCAAGGCGAGCTCGTGAAAGATTTAGATACCTTGTGGCGTCCTGTACGTTTGAATAATGGCCGCACAGAAGGGTTTAGTAATCTAGAAAATGGCTATGCGCTTGGCTGGCAAGTGGTTCAGCGTAAATTCCACCGAGGCGTAAGTGCCAGTGGCGCTGACGCGAACACCATGATTTATTACCCAGACGATAAAGTGTCTGTGATTGTCTTAACGAACTTAATAGGTTCCTTGCCTATTCAATTTGTAGACAACATTGCTGCTCACTATATTGAAGGGTTCAACGCACCACACAAACAAAAAGTCTACCAGCCTATGGCGTATTTAGAGCAGCTTCTAGAACAACAGGGTTTTGATGACTTCAAGGCGACGTTCACGCAAGCCCAAGAAGACACGGGGGTGATGTATGACCTTGAGATCCTGACCGAATGGTGCAGCACACTCGTCGCTCAAGGGCGTGAACATGACGCCATTGCGGTATATAAAGTGGCATTGTCTTTCAATAATGAACACCCTTATATCTTAAGCGCCTTAGCTGAGGCGTATGAGTCTCTTGGGCAATATCAAAAGGCAAAGCAGTATTACCAACGTATTTTGGTACTAAATGCAAACAGTCAATATGCACAAGCGCGACTGCGTGCTGTGCAGGAAAAGCTCTAGCGCGGGCTTGTAGGTCAGGCTTTAGCCTGACAACACAGGAGCAGTTACCTAGTAGCCTGACGATGCACTATACCAAAGAGCAAGGCTGAAGCCTTGCCTACACAAAACCGAACATTTCTTGTAGGTCAGGCTTTGCCGCCAAGGACGGCGGTACTAGGGTAACGCAGGAGCAGTTACCTAGAAGCCTGACGGTGCACTGTGCTAAATAGCAAGGCTGAAGCCTTGCCTACACAAAACTGAACATTTCTTGTAGGTCAGGCTTGAGCCTGACGATGCACTGTGCCAAAGCGCAAGGCTAAAGCCTAGCCTACACAAAACCGAACATTTCATGTGGGCAGGCGTGAGCTTGACGATGCACTATGCCAAAGAGCAAGGCTGAAGCCTTGCCTACATAAGGCTAAACATTTCTTGTAGGTCAGGCTTGAGCCTGACGGTGCACTGTGCCAAAAGAGCAAGGCTAAAGCCTTGCCTACATAAGGCTAAACATTTCTTGTAGGTCAGGCTTGAGCCTGACGGTGCACTGTGCCAAAAGAGCAAGGCTAAAGCCTTGCCTACACAAAACCAAACATTCCATGTGGCTATTAATTGGTACCCGCTTGCTTTCGATAGGCGGTAGGCGTTACACCGTGGGTGTTTTTAAAGGCTTTGTTGAAAGAGCTTAGGCTTCTAAAGCCGCTTTCTAGTGCCAAGGTGAGTACTGGCAGGTGATCGAACTCGCTACTTGAGAGACTTTGAGAGACTTCTTTGATGCGATAGTAGTTCAAGAAGTCATTAAAATTACGATAGCCAAGTTCTTGGTTTATTAGATTACGTAATTTGTATTCATGAATCGCTAAGTGCTTAGCAAGCTCTGAGATGGTCATACCATCTTGGCGATAAAGCTGGTCTTGCTCCATAGATTGAATCACCTTGGCCACCTCTTGAGACTGCTTTGAGAGCTCAACCTTGGTGGATTCATCATTTGTTTCACGCAAGACTACTTTTTCAAATAAGCTTGATTCTTTCAATTTGAATAACAGCACATTAATAGCAGTTAATAAGGCTGCTAACGACGCGCTGATCAGCACATTTAAGCCTTGCCATTGCACTTTGAGCACTTGTTCTAGGGCGATCACGACGATGATGTAAAGTGCCGATACCGCAATGACACCGCCGCGAATGTAGCGACGCTCTTGTACTAAATCGTCGCGCCAGTAGGTGATGGAAATAACCAAAGCGTGGCCAATTAGCACCAACTCAAGTGCAAGCATGCCATATTTAATGAGGCCATGAATGGCAACATAGTCTGCCAAGGTCATTGAAAACGCGACTTCAACAAGGCTGCTTAGCAGTGGCACAACCATGGTGAGTGAGGCCACCACATATTGCCAGCGATGTAAGCGTGTGTGGTCGCCAAATACACTCAAACTAACCAGCCAAAACACGCCGGGTAGGGCGTTGAGTAGTGCTTTAGTCAACCAGTCTAATGGAGAGTAAGGTGCAGATGTTACAAGGGAGCTAAGTAAGTAACCACTTGCACACACCATTAATGCGATAAATAAACCGATAGACGGGTTTTGTTTTCTGAGCGGGAATAATATCAGCGCGCACAGTGTTGCTTGCGCTAGGGCAAAGTGAGAGAAAAAATCGGCCATGAAAATAAGGATATAAGGGTCGGACTGCAAAACACACCCCATAGAAACACAAAAGAGAAAAGAAGCCAAGCAGGGAACTTGGCTTCTGGGTTTTTTTAGAACGAGTACTTCACGTCAATACCCATTTCTAAACCGCGATTAATACGCACAGCCGGTGTGCCAATGACATCAGCCGTGAGATCGGCAAACCCCACTACACGGCGCTCATCAAGTAGGTTTTTGCCCCAGATACCAATCTCAAGGTTATCGGCGTCATTAGCCCACGAAATGCGTGCGTTAAGATCTTTCACATCTTTGTAGTATTCAGAGATAGTAGCGCGATAGCTCTCAATGCCCGCTTGGTTACCATTATTATTTTCAACGAACGCATAATCCATGTGAACATTCGTGGTACCTACGCCAAAATCTGGCATCCAATCAAGAGTTAAAGTGTAATTGAGGCTCGCGTTGTCTGAACGACTTTGCGCTTCAATTAAGTCACCTTGGCCATTGTAGAAGGTCGGCGTTTTGGTATCTGTTGAACGAATTTCTGATACCACCCCAAGGGTTAGACTCTTGGTTGCCATCCAGCGTAAGTCAATTTCAGCACCTGCAATGTCTTTATCTAGGCTGATAATGAGCGGAATTGCTGTGGTATCGCCTGGGCGTTTAGATGAAATACTATTTTGTAGGTTCTCAAGGCTTAAGTAATACGCGCTGATATTGGCGACAACTGTGTCGGCCCAAATACCCTTGTAACCTACTTCAAAGTTAGTGGTATCTTCTGGGTCAAAAGCCACAGGAACACCTGCTGCGGTCGCGCCCAAAGAATCATAACCACCTGATTTATAACCCGTTGAATATGAAGCAAACACCATATCGTCATCAGTGAATTGATAGCTCGACACTAATCGTCCGGTGAGCTTATTCCATGAATCTGATGCAGCATAATCAACGGCATCGAAAAGTAGGTTATCGAGAGGAATTTGCGCGCCGCCTTGCATTGCAACAATGCTGTTGATAGGCACCGTGGCAAAGTTATTGATTGGTGTATTCCAAGTAAAGTCTTTGCTGTCTTTGGAGTAGCGCAAACCAGCAATAATATTCCACTTATCATTAATGGCGTAATCGATGTCAGCAAATACGCCCCAGTTAGTGAAATCACCAGTATTGTTCACGGTCTCTTGATAGAAACGTCCCGCATACTCAGGGCCAAATAGGTTTGGTACATAGGCCGGCAAGAACTGTGGTGGAACCCCAGGGTTTGCAAGTGCCGGTAATTGGGTCGATACAATATCGTACGTTAAGTTGCCTGTAGCGTTAACTATATCTGCACTCAGAGGCACGCCAGGCATACCAATGGCCGCCATAATTGCGTCGCCTAAGCCAAGCATATTGAGCGTGTTAGACCACTCATCTGCATTCCACATATGCTCCATACCTGGCACCATACCGCCTGTGAGCGCGGCAATCTGGCGGTTTAAATCACCTGTTACCAAAGTCGCATAGGTATCTGTGGTCATATTGAGTTCTGTGGTTTGGCTTACGTCTTCTTTTGAGTACGAGAAGCCTGCAACTGCGTTGATTTTGTCGCTTACGTAGTTAAGCTGTAACTCAGTGTAGAAAATATTTGAGTCTTCATTATTTGAGGTATCAAAGTAGTGGCGAATGTCACTGGTGCCATCTTCATCTTGGCGGTTAACCGTTTCCCAGTCGCGATAACTCATCACATACTTCATTGACCATTCGTTATTGAAGGTGTGGTTTAGTTTGGCTGTCACGCCATACATATCTCGCGCTTCAACACCATTGCGTACGTCGTTTTCGGCCTTTGAGCCCATGTAGTCAGCGCCGCCATTGTATGCGTATTCACTGATACCAATAGCCATGGCAGGGGCTTGCTCTAGGTCATCCCAATCGTAAGAAAGTTGGAAGTTAGTGTTGTCGCTGATGTCCCAAAGCAATGAGATGCGCGCAGCGTCGTGGGCTCGCTCACCCATTTCCCATTTCTTGTGCTCAGCATTCCAAGCAGAGTTATCAAGGTTATCAACAAACCCGTCTTGGTTGTTCGACAGGACATTAGCGCGCACATAAATGTTATCGCCAAGCGGCACGTTAATCATGCCTTCATAGCGCTGCAGGTTATCCGTGCCAAGCATGGCTTTAACAAAGCCCTCAAACTCATTATTTGGCGCATTAGGCACCATATTGACCACACCCATCGCGGCATTACGGCCAAACAGTGTCCCTTGCGGGCCTTTTAGCACTTCAATGCGCGCCATGTCTGAGAACATCACATTTTGCGCTGCGCGCGGCATGTATACGTCATCGTAAAACGTTGCAGAAGAAGGGTCACCACCAACACTAATGTTTGGACTGGAGATACCACGCATGCTCACCCCTGATTGGGTCATGCTGTCATCGCTAAAGCGAAAGCCGGGAATAAACTTATCAATGTCGCTCAAAAGCAAAGAGCTTGTTTCTTCAATAGTGTCGGCTGATACGGTACCAACGGTGATCGGTACTTTGAGAATATTTTGCACCCGCTTTTGCGAGGTCACTGTGATCACTTCGAGATCTTTGTCTTCTTTGTTTGACTCTGTTTGCTCTGCTGCGTGCAAAGACAAAGGAGCAACAATAAATGAAGTGATGAGCGCCTGCGATAACGCGCGCATTATCTTATTTGGCTTTTGGTTGTGCACAGCGTTTTGATATGCAGGTGCGTGTGTCATAGTGTTCTCCCCACAGCTTTCGCTTGTTGTAATTATTGTTTGAGAGGCGACGTTTTTATGGCCATTGTTGAGGTGGCTTTATCGTTGTCGTCAAGACCACTATAAGCAGCTGGCGACTGAAAAGCTTAACTGAAATTAAAAAACACTGACGAATAATGAAATAAGACTGACTGATTTTTAAAAAATCTCATCAAAAGTGCAGCATTGTTGATGTCTTCACGTAAAAACGTGATTAACAGTAAACCTGTTCAGAAAGTGAAAAAATAACATAGCGCTGCTCGTGGGTAGTCATTTGTATTTATATATCAGTTATTAAGGTACATAGTTGACGGGCTAAAGGGTCGTTTTATGGACTACCTTTAATGTAAATGAACAGTGAATACGTATGCAGAAAGTTGTTGCATACAACATCTGGTGTTTATATTTCAGACAACTCTTTGTTCCTAATAAAGGCTTTTATATGCATGTTTACATGAGAATTTTGTTAGTACTAGTTGTTGGTTTTTTTGTAATAGGCTGTGTGCAAAAAACGACCGCAATCAACCCCTTTGATCCAGAGTCTTATGTAAAGATTACTCATCCCCAGTGGTCTAAGAATGCGGTGCTGTATCAATTAAACACCCGCCAATTTACCGCTGAAGGATGCGAGAAAGCAGCTGCCACGATTAAAGGATTTAGGCGTTGATATTATCTGGTTAATGCCCATTCACCCTATCGGCGAAGAGAATCGCAAAGGCTCGCTAGGCAGCCCGTATTCGGTAAAAGACTATCGCAAGGTCAATCCTGAGTTTGGTACCTTGGATGATCTCAAAGCCTTTGTTAACAAAGCGCATGAAATGGGCATGTATGTCATTCTTGACTGGGTTGCTAATCATAGTGCTTGGGATAACTGGACGCGCTATGAGCATCCAGATTGGTATGACCGCGATTACAAAGGCAACTTTCGGCCTACGCCATGGTGGGATTGGTCAGATATCATTGATTATGACTATAGCAATCCTGAACTACGTCAGTATATGACCGAGTCTATGAAATACTGGGTTGAGGAAGTGGGTATTGATGGTTATCGCTGTGATGTGGCCGGATTTGTGCCTGTTGATTTTTGGAACCATGTTCGTAAAGAACTGGATGCCATCAAACCTGTGCTAATGCTTGCAGAGTGGGAATCTCGAGACTTACATGCCGAGGCATTTGATATCACCTATGCATGGTCTTGGTCTGAACATATGCGCAAGATTGTTGAGGGGCACGCTGATGTAAGTGCACTCTTCATTTATTACTCATGGAATGAAAGTGCATTTCCAGCAGAGGCATATCGTATGGTCCATGTTGCAAACCACGACACCAACGCATGGGAAGGCACCATGTTTGAGCATTACGGTGATGCACTTGAAGCCGTTATTGCTTTGTCTGTGGTCGGCGAAGGCTTCCCGATGATGTATAACGGCCAAGAAGCCGGTAATGATCGACGACTAGCTTTTTTTGAGCGCGATCCTATTGATTGGCAGCCACATCCAATTGGCGACTTATATAAAGCTCTGTTTAAAATCAAACATGAAAATGAAGCGCTATGGAATGGGCAATTTGGTGGCCGTATGGTGCATGTGCCTAACTCAGCGCCCAAAGAGGTATTGAGCTTTGTGCGGGCTAAAGGTGAAGACAAGGTATTTGCCGTGTTTAACTTCACTGATAAGGCTCAGTCAGTGAGCTTTGAGGAGCCATTATTCATTGGCTCGTATCGCGATGCTCTGTCTGGCGAGAAGCACGACATTGACGCAAATACATCACTTGCACTGCCTGCATGGGGCTTTAAAGTTTTCGTGCGTTAAACAACCAGACACAAAAAAGCCCGCGTACCGCGGGCTTTCTTATTTAAACAGCTTATTTAAGCTTAAATACGCCTAGGGCAACACACACTGCACCGCCTATCATGCCAATCCACGCTTCGATAGGAGTTTCGCCATTCAGTGAGCGCGTTAACTGTGACTCCATTGCGTCATATACGTTATAGCCCCAAGCAACGAGTGCAACACCAGCGATAATTAAAATAATACCTAGAATCTTACCGTTCATAATGACCTCTGTTTGTTGTTATTTTCAAATCGAACGGTATTACTCTACACATAATTGATGCTAAATGCATGTTAATTGTGCCTAAATTGAAAACTTGGTTGCGTATGATTACTATCACTGCACAATGGGCACTGAGTTTGATTTTTACTGGGGAATTTGGCGGTGGATAAAAGTGTTGAGAAGATGCAATGTGCCTATTTCGCACAACAAAACTTACCGTATCACGCGTTACCTAGCTGGTATTACTGCGACAACGAACACGATGCCAATGAATGTGCGCAGTTGGTTTTGCAGGGAAAAAAGAGGGCCACATCGACTTCTTTGTGGTGGTTTAAAGCCAATCAAGAGCCTTTGCCTCAAGAGGGGGATTTAGCCGTGGTCACCACCTTCGCAGGGGAGGCTGTGTGTATCGTTAAAACCGTTGCAGTTGAAATCGTTCCTTACAACCAAATTAGTGCTGAATACGCGGCTTTAGAGGGAGAGGGTGACCAATCATTGGCATATTGGCATCAGGTACACTGGCCTTATTATCACCGCGAGTTAGCAGCCACCGACTATACACCCAGCGAAGACATGCCCATCGTATGTGAACAATTTGAAGTGGTGTTCCCGTAAACACCTGCAAGGCTAAAGCCTTGCCTACATAAAACTAAACATCCCTTGTGGGTCAGGCTTTAGCCTGACGATGCACGCAGGAGCAGTTACCTAGTCACCTGACAATGTAGTGTTAATTGATAGACCTGATCCCGGTAGCGACGACACCGAAAGGAAAGTGACTACCTCTCGCTCGATGACACACTGCACAACAAAATCAGGGCCTGCAAGCGCGAATCACATCGCTCCTTTGTTATATGAAAGGGTAGCGTTGAATTCACGAGTTTAACTCACAACCAAACCCGAACTTTTACATGTAACTCATTTGTGCCCCAAGACGTGGTTAGGCGAATTACTCAAAAGAGCGAACTTCGGCCGTTCAAAACCGCTTTTCTATTTCGTCAAAGTATATTGCTTGCATAGTCATGAAAACGACCCAATCGCTCGTTTTTGTCCTGAGAAAAAAGTTAGAACTACAGCTTTTTAGTAGTAATGGCAATTAGTTAAGAAGTTTGTTACAAATGAGTCATTCAGAAAAGCGAGCGACGCTGTGGTAGAAAAACGCGCGATTCGCTCGCTATAAACATGTTATGTGCAAAGGGATTTCGTGCGAATATATCTAATTTTCATTGCTATTGCTTTGACTGCATGTGCTAGCACTAA
>NZ_JBMMUF010000016.1:0-33624 GCF_049257235.1 Pseudoalteromonas maris | reverse complement strand
TAAAGAACGTTTCGAGCTGCTTTCGCGTCTCGAGGGCTGTGCATTCTACTCAACCCTGATTTGTTGTCAACACTTAATTTTGAGAAAGTTTAAAGTTTCTTAAAACTCAGTTTTACTTGACTCCCTGAGTTGCTAACACCTCGCTATGCGTTGCTGCCTGCCGTCTCAGTGGGGTCGCATTATAGGGAGATTCGATTTCGACGCAAGTCCTTTTTTAAAGAAAATTGCTAAAAACGGATCGTTTGAGGTTAATTTGAGCATAACGGCTCAAAAACATACAAAAAGCCACCTAGAAGGTGGCTTTTTAGAAGTGGTTTACTTGCAGATGGTTAATTTCCAACCTGCATTACGGTGGTAAATTGATTCTTGTTCGAGCTCATTAAACATCAGTGGATGCGCTTCTAACCATTGCTTGTCTATATTAAGGGTGAGTTCGCCATTCGTTTCTTTAATATCAAGCTCAGGTAAAACATCATTTTGCCGACGCATAGATAAAGTCACTGCAAGACGAAGTATTTTGACAAGGCGCGTTGCTAATTGCTGGTGTGCGCCTAACGAATCAAACGCTCCCGCAGAAATATCGCCTTTATGATAATGTACTAATTGCGCGATTAGCTTATGTTGTTGCCTTGTAAAACCTGGCATATCCGTATTTTTAAGAATATAAGCACCGTGTTTTGGGTATTTCTTATATTCAATAAGCAGCCCTACTTCATGGAGCATGGCCGCGCATTTCAATAATGCTGAATCCGTGTCACTTACATGCCACTGCGGTGCAAGTTGCGACAGCAGTAAATTAGCAATGCATGCAACACGCTCTCCTTGGCGACTATCGATGTGATAACGCGCAATGAAGCTTTCAATCGTTCGTTGGCGAATATCTTTACGCTGCAATTCTGGGATCATGGTATAGAGCACACCCTCTCTTAGTGCTCCACCTGCCAACCCCATAGATTTAACGTCAAGGCTTTCGAAAATGGCAATTAATATAGCCAGCCCTGATACAAACACTAAACGTCGCTCTTCACTTAATCCCGGCAACTGTAAATCATCAATAGAGGCGTACTGTGTTGTGAGTGATTTGATATCTAGCAATTTGTCGAGTGTCAGCGTTTCATCTTGGCGTTGGGCAACCATGATCTCTTGAATTGCTTGCACAGTTCCTGATGCACCCGCCGCATACTCCCACCCAGTCTGAGTGTATTGCGCAACGATGGGTGCAATGGTTTGCTTAGCGGCGTTAATTGCCTGAGTGTAATTTGCTTCGCTGAGCAGGCCATCTTTAAAAAATGACTCTAAATACGTGACACAGCCCATATGCAAACTGGTGTAATGAATGGCTTGATGTCCTTCACCAATTACGATTTCCGTACTCGCTCCGCCAATATCTATAACGAGCTGCTTGCCCGAGCATGCAGAGGTGTGAGCAACACCTTTATATATTGTCTTTGCTTCTTCTTCACCGCTGATGACATGAACGGGATGACCAAGGATCTGTTCAGCTCGCTCGCGAAATACATCGGCATTTTTTGCTAAACGTAATGTGGCAGTAGCGACAATTTTCACTTGGTGTGGAGGAATATCCTGCAATCGCTCTGCAAACAGAGCTAGGCACTCCCAACCTCTTTGCATTGCTCTAGGACTTAACTGCATTTGCTCATTCAGACCCGCAGCCAAACGTACTTTTCGTTTTACGCGGCCAATGGTTTGCAGTGATCCTGCGACTGTTTTTGCGATCAACATGTGGAAGCTGTTGGAGCCAAGATCGATGACGGCATATAGGTCATCTTGGAGAGATGAATTCACCACGTACTTACCTCTACAAAGCTTGGTCTTGTGACCAAGCTTTCGTATGTTGCATTGTTATTATGCTTGTTGGCTAGCGCGCCTGCCCATGGCGACGGCGTCCTTGGCCATGTCCCTGACTTTTAGAACGAGAACGTCCTTGAGGTCCTCTGCGTTTGGTTGCTTTTGGTACCTGTAAGTCATCCAATAACGCTGTTTTATCATAATGTGATACCGGAATGCCATGCTCAATATAATCTTCTATCTCTTGAAGGTTATACGCATACTGTTCACAAGCAAAACTAATTGCATGGCCAGAGGCTCCAGCGCGGCCTGTTCGGCCAATGCGGTGAACATAGTCTTCACAGTCATCAGGTAAATCATAGTTAAAAACATGGCTTACTTCAGGAATATGTAAACCACGAGCCGCAACATCGGTCGCAACCAACAGATCTAGGCTGCCCTTGGCAAACTGTGCCAATGTTGACTGACGTTTCTTTTGGTTCACGTCACCAGTGAGAAGCCCTACGCGATGTCCATCTGCTTGAAGCCATGCATATATGTCTTCACACACATGTTTGGTGTTGGCAAAAACAATCGCCTTTTCTGGCCATTCTTCTTCGATGAGCGTCAACAACAGTTTCATCTTGTCAGTTTGAGACGGATGGAACAGCTCTTCTTGAATGCGCTTACCCGTTTTTACTTCTGGTTCAATTTGCACATGCTCTGGGTTCGTCATGTGCTCAAAGGCAAGCTCTTGTACGCGATAAGACAAGGTGGCTGAGAACAATAAGTTCAAACGCTCGCTAGCTTCAGGCATGCGACGATACATATAACGGATGTCTTTGATAAAGCCCAAATCAAACATGCGATCTGCTTCATCAAGCACTACAACTTCAATTTCATTGAGGGTGTAGCACCCTTGTTTATATAGGTCGATAAGGCGCCCTGTGGTGCCAATTAAAATATCGACACCTTTTTCTAATTGCGCCCGTTGTTTTTCGTAATCTTCGCCACCATATACTAAACCTAGTTTAAGGTTACAGTGCGGTGCTAGAATCTTTGCATCTTTGTGGATCTGAATCGCCAACTCCCTTGTGGGAGCCATGATCAGGGCTCTTGGTTGCTGACCCGATGACTTTTGACTTTGCAATAAGTGATGACATGTGGCGGTAAGAAACGCCAGTGTTTTACCTGTGCCAGTTTGTGCTTGGCCTGCAATATCGCGGCCCTCAACAACATAAGGCATACACTTTGCCTGAATTGGCGTGCAATTTTCGAAGCCACTTGCTTGCAATCCGGCAACCACTTCCGGCGCTAAAGCAAAGTCTGCAAATTTTTGATCGGTTAAATGTGTCTTATTCATAGCGATAAAGCATAACGCTTAAACTTGCAATAAGAAACAAGAGTGTTTAAATACGCACTAAATAAATTCGCCAAATTTAACGGAGAACGTGATGAGCGATAAAATTATCCAACTAACAGACGACAGCTTTGATGCTGACGTAATGCAATCAGACAAACCAGTACTAGTTGATTTTTGGGCTGAGTGGTGCGGACCGTGTAAAATGATCGCTCCTATCCTTGATGATGTAGCTGGCGAATACGAAGGTCGCGTAACAATTGCTAAATTGAACATTGACCAAAACGCGGGCACACCACCTAAGTTTGGTATCCGTGGTATTCCAACGCTATTGTTGTTCAAAGACGGCCAAGTTGCTGCAACTAAAGTAGGTGCGCTTTCTAAGGCTCAGCTTGTTGAGTTTTTAGAAAACAACATCTAATTAGCGATACAAAAAAAGGGCAATAGCCCTTTTTTTGTCCATCTTTATGTTTAAAGACTGGACGATATGCAACGGAGCTGCTAGTTTATTACCCCATCAATCCCAAGTTTATCCAAAAACCTCACTCGAGTAATTTCCATTTCGAGACGATAAATAGTAAAGAACCCACCAATATGCATTTACGCGAACTGAAAGACAAGTCGATTAAAGAGCTTGTAAACTTAGCCGAGTCTATGGGCCTAGAAAACGTTGCCCGCCTTAGAAAACAAGACATCATCTTTGCCATCTTAAAAGCGCACGCGAAAAGCGGCGAAAATATTTACGGTGGTGGTGTATTAGAAATCCTGCAAGATGGTTTTGGTTTTCTACGTAGCTCCGAAGCATCATACCTTGCCGGACCTGATGATATTTATGTATCTCCAAGCCAAATTCGTCGCTTCAGTTTGCGTACGGGTGACAGCATTGCCGGTCTTATTCGTCCACCAAAAGATGGTGAGCGTTACTTCGCACTATTGAAAGTGAATGAAGTAAACTTCGACAAGCCTGAGAACTCGCGTACTAAGATTTTATTCGAAAACTTAACGCCACTTCATGCTAACGAACGTTTGCGTATGGAACGCGGAAATGGCAGTACAGAAGACATCACAGCCCGCGTTATCGACCTTGCAGCTCCTATCGGTAAAGGTCAACGTGGTCTATTAGTAGCACCGCCAAAAGCGGGTAAAACTATGCTACTGCAAAACATCGCTCAGTCGATTAGCTACAATCACCCAGATTGTGAATTGATGGTTCTTCTGATTGACGAGCGTCCTGAAGAAGTAACCGAAATGCAGCGCCTTGTTAAAGGTGAAGTTGTTGCATCGACTTTCGATGAGCCAGCTAGCCGCCACGTACAAGTAGCTGAAATGGTTATTGAAAAGGCTAAGCGCCTGGTTGAGCACAAGAAAGACGTAGTGATCCTTCTAGACTCAATTACCCGTCTTGCACGCGCTTACAACACTGTTATTCCTTCATCAGGTAAAGTCCTTACTGGTGGTGTGGATGCAAACGCACTACACAAGCCAAAGCGCTTCTTCGGTGCAGCACGTAATGTTGAAGAGGGTGGTAGCTTAACTATCATCGCTACAGCACTGATCGATACGGGCTCGAAAATGGACGAAGTTATCTATGAAGAGTTTAAAGGTACAGGTAACATGGAATTACACCTAAATCGTAAGATTGCTGAAAAGCGTGTATTCCCTGCTATCGACTTTAACCGCTCTGGTACACGTCGCGAAGAGCTACTCACGAAGGCTGATGAGCTTCAGAAGATGTGGATTTTGCGTAAGATTGTGCATGACATGTCAGAAATTGATGCCATGGAATTCCTTATTGATAAATTGGCGATGTGTAAGACCAATGATGAGTTCTTTGACTCGATGAAACGCAAGTAATCGATAGATTCAAAGAAGAGCCACCGCACCCTAGGTCCGGTGGCTTTTTTATTATCTGTACCACCCAATTAAATGTAATTACATAGAATGACTATGCGACGCAAGCTCTGCCTTGCTCAACCTCTCAATGGCTACTGTAAAAACAACAGAAAAGGTCAACACGCCCTCGCTACAATCTTGTAAATAATCGCTTTTATGCGCTATACCTTTAACTAACTCGTCTAACTAATTGAATATAATAATGACACTTGGGAAGCTGCTCGGTCTCGCTGGAATTGTTTTTTTACTGCAACTTGTCCTCATTTATAACTCGACGTCATCTATAATCGATACGCTACTGCTGAGTTTACCTAGTGTGATAATCATCGCGGTGTTTAGCTATTTTTACCGCCGTATTACCGAAGAAGAGCAATCTTCTATGCAAAGTTTGATTAAAAACCTCATCGATGGTGAGCGCGTAAATCTGACATTCCGGTTTGAGGAGGGCAAATACACACCGCAATACCATATGATTTTGAACACGTGCCTTGCGACCATTGAACACCTCATTTTAGAAATTCATGCCACCTCAGCGCGCCTTACACCTATGGCCGATGAGCTCAAAGACACATACACCTCAGTTACGCAAAAAGCGACGATGCAAAGTGCCCACGGACAAAGCATGGCTGACTCGTTCAATGAAATGTTAGCCATTACTACGCAAGTGACCGAAGGATTGGATGATATTTTCGCCTCATTGGATTTAGCAACTGCGTCGATTAAAAAAGCGAAACTGGACGCTGACAATAGTCAAAATAGCCAGGTTCAACTGTCGGAGCGTATCACGCGCACCAGTGATGAATTGGCGCAACTGAAAAAAGACAGCGAACAGATCAGCTCTGTAATTGAAGTTATCAATTCTATCGCCGAGCAGACCAACTTACTTGCGCTGAACGCAGCTATAGAAGCCGCTCGTGCAGGAGAGATGGGCCGTGGTTTTGCCGTGGTGGCCGATGAAGTTCGTCACTTGGCCGCACGGACAACAAAATCCACAGGCGAAGTGCGAGAGATGGTGCAACGCATTCAACAAGGCACATCCAGCGTGACTGCGCTAATGCAACAGAGTATTGAACTCACTGAGAAAACGGCCGCTTTGTCTTCGCAAACCACTGATGAAGTTGACCAAATTGAAGAGTCTATGGCTGCAATTAGTGAGCGTTCGCAACAAATACAAGGACAATTAAAACAGCAAGAGGAAGTATCGACGCAAGCTCAAGATTATGTAGATGCCATGCAAGAGCTCAATAGTGATGCATTATCAAGCTCGCGTATTCAGTCTGTGTCATCGCTAGATTTACTTAATTTAGCCCACTCTATTGATGACAAAATTAATTTATTCATCATCGCAGAGCACGATGCAGATATTGAGAAAAGAACAGAGTCGTTTAATAGGCAATCGCAACTTCATGCCCACTTAGAAAGTGCAGGCGATAAAGACTCTATTGAGCTGTTCTAAAAAGACTGAGGTAGATCATTTAGTAATTGCGCTACGTGCTCCAAGTCACCATATTTTGCGGCGCGCTCGATATCACTAACAATCAATGCCAAGTCATCACATTGAAATACTTTTGCCGCTCCACTTATACGATGAGCCAAACGCGCAACTTCATCAATATCAGAGTGTGTGTGGGCCTCTTTTAGCTGTGAAATTTCCTCTACCACGTTTGCCAGAAAGTGCTCACGCAAGTCGTTCATATCAACCTGTACACGCTCTCGCGATGTCTTTATATTGAGGTAACGCGCGATAGTGCGAGAGAACTTTTCTTTTTCAAGAGGTTTAGCTAAGTGTTCAACGAAGCCAACTTGCTTGTATTTTTCTATGTCATGAGTCATCGCGTTGGCGGTGAGTGCAATAATGGGGTTTGCAAAGCCTGACTTTCTCAATAACTCCAACGCGCCAATACCATCGAGAACGGGCATTTGAATATCCATCAGAATCAAGTCGGGATGATGGGCCAGCGCGAGCTCGACAGCTTGCTCACCATTTGCAGCACAATGCACTGTAAGCCCTAATGCGTGCAGCATTCTTTCTATTAAGCGACGATTGTCTGGGTGATCTTCTGCGAGTAATACCGTTCCTTGCAAAGGCTCCTGAGTGTTAGCTGTGTGCGACATGGCTTGTTGCTGCGCAATCGTTACAAACTCGCATGGTAGAGCGAAACAAAAGCAACTGCCCTCTGCGATCTTACTACTAACGGTAATAATCCCGCCCATAATTTTGGCCAATTGCTGCGATAAACTCAGGCCTAAGCCTGTGCCACCAAATCGACGAGAGATGGAATTATCACCTTGGCGGAAATTGGCAAAGATCACCTCAAGTTGCTCGCTATCAATGCCAATACCTGTATCTGTAATACAAAAATGCAATCCATCTTCACGCTGAGTGACGCTCAGCGTTACCTCACCTTCGGAGGTAAACTTGACTGCATTGGAGCATAAATTCACAAGCACCTGTTTTACGCGGATATAATCTATTATTGCGCCACAATCCTTGGCCAACTTGCAGTCAATGGTGAAACCAATTCCTTTTTGTTCCGCACTAAGTTCAAACATTGCTTGTATATCAGCAAGTAGCGCAGCCATACTCACAGGCGCCATGTTCAAGTCCAACTTATTGGCTTCAATTTTACTTAAATCGAGCACATCATTGATTAATTCACCAAGGTGCTGCGAGTTGTTGTATATCACCCGCAATTCACTCGCGACTTCTTCTGATGGCACTTCACCGTGAATAATGGCCTCTGCCTGCCCCATAATGGAGGTAAGCGGTGTTCTAATTTCATGGCTGATATTGGCAAGAAATTGGCTTTTTATTTCATTTGCTGTGCGTAGTTGTTGAGCCAATGCCTCAAGCTCCTGAGTGCGTTGTTGTACTTTTTGCTCTAACAACGCATTCGCTTTGCGCTCAGCTGAGCGACGCAACATGAGTAAGGTGGTAATCAAACTCAGCAGTACCACCCCAACCACCAGCCAGGTTAGGGCTTTGCGTTGCTGCGCGGCCAAACGCTCAATATTACGTTGCTGCTTCAACGTATCGAGTTGCTGCTGCAGTTGGTCATTGTTGTACTTCGCGTAGAAATCGTTGAGCCGACTCGATATCGCTGCATTGCGTAGGGCATTTTGCTCACTTTCATACTGGTCGTGGAGCTTTGCTGCATACGCACTTTCTCCTTGCGCTGCGGCCAATAGTAGCTCAACAAGGTATAAATTAGGCTCATCTGAAGCAGTCGCCTTTTGCACCGCAAAAATTTCTTTTTCCAACGCATGCGCGCGGCTTATTGCCTTTCGAGCTCCCTCATAATCACCTTTCGCGTACAACACTTTCGCTTTTATGGTAATTGCTGCAACCGCAGATACTTTATTATCCAATTGTTCGCTAAGCTGCTCTATTTCACCCAACACATCCAGCGCAGCTTGGTATTTTTGAGTATCAAAATACACTTTAGCTAAATTAGTTTTAGAGTTAATGACACTGATCGTATCGTTGGTTTGTGAGAGCAAAGTAAGTGCGTACAGTATTGCTTGCTCGGCTTCTGTGGTTTGCCCAAGGTTTAGATAGATAACTCCAAGATTACCATAGAGCTGGGCTAGGCCTTGGATGTCATTGATACGCTCATACACTTCCATAACGGAGTTGTAGAGCTCTAACGCGGCCTCAAAGCGACCACTTTTGATATATGCAGCAGCGATGTTATGCGCGATATCAGCTTTATCTTGCTCTGTACCATGCACAACATAAATTGCCTTGGCCTGCTCATAATTGACGATGGCATTTTCCATTAATTCGGCGTCGGTATATGCAAGACCTATGTTGTTGAGCACATGCGCCATTTCAACCACTTCACCGAGAGACTCAAATATACTCAGTGCACGCTTATAACTTTCAACAGCATTGTGATAGTAGCCTCGATAAAAATGCGCTATGCCTTGCATTTTTGCATATCGAGCTTGTTCTTTGGGCAGGTTTAAAGAAGCGGCCAGCTGCTCCGCTTGCAAAAAATAGCGCGTCGCTTTTTTAAGCTCATTTTGGTCAAAGTAAGTCTGCGCAATAAAAACTAGCAGCTCTAACCGCGAATTCGTTGCCTTCACTTGCTGTGCTAGCGTAAGCGCATGCTCCAACTGCTCTTGTTGAGGCAGTTTGGTAATATCGGCCAGTGTTTTATACTTTGCATGTGCAGCAAACGCTGGAGTAGCTAGAACCACTAACATGCTCAGGATTATAAGTATATTCTGCGTCCTATGCAGCATCGGCAAATCCCATTATGTGTTGTTGAGCAGCCAAGATCAGCTACACTAACGAAGATGAACAATAAACCAAATACATACCAAACTCACAATCCGCTGTGCCAACCTTTATTGCCCCTATTGCTTGATGGCAAAATATGGAAAATACATGAGCTCGCGATACAACTTGAAACGCTAGAGTTTAATTCGGATGCAAAAACTGTTGAGCTAAGCGATATAGCTAAACGCAACTTCTTGATCATGAATGCACTGTTTCAGCTACAGGATCACTTAGTAAGTTGCGGCTTTTATTTATCCATATCTAGTTTACATATTCAACTAATTTACGCCCCAGCAACCAACTCAATACGCACTGAAGACCCGTTAAGGCTGTATTACCTTGACTGGCAGAACTTTGATTTATCTAATGATGAAGTGGAGCAGCTTATTGATTCCTTCTTTGCGGGCTGTCGCCGAATTGAGCTCGACCAAAACACCTTGCAGCACATACTGAGTCAGTGGAACCTGCAAGAGCCCATTAATGTGCAAAAAATAAAACAGCGCTGGCGCACGCTGGCCCACCACTATCACCCAGATAAAAGCACAGGTAATTCATTGTCATTTAAAAAGATACACAATCAGTATCAGCAATTATTGAGTTACTTTAAGAATGAGGACGGTAAGGGGTAACTATTTATGCCCAGATTACTCCCCTCAGCACCTTCATGGTTCACTCCTTTTTTGCGGCTATTGTACTGTTGTTATTATTTCCTAATCCATTTGACTATGTGTACCATAAGCACCACCAAAGCGCCCGCACACAAACCAATTACGCCATTGGCGATATTCGTCGTTAAAACCTCAGCAACTACACCGTATTGTCCTGCCAACTCTCCCCAATGCGCAACAAGATGATGTAGAGGTTCAATTCCGTGCACTATGATGCCACCACCCACCAAAAACATCGCGGCAGTGCCGACTACGGCGAGGACCTTCATTAGCCAAGGCGCTAATGTTAATAAAAAGCGGCCTAAGTATCGTGTGAAGGCAGTTTTTGTAGTAACACCGTGCTGCAGCAAATAAAGGCCCGCATCATCAAGTTTGACTATGGCAGCAACAAGGCCATATACCCCGACAGTCATCAGTATTGCGATAACACATAACACCAGCACTTGATTAATAAATGCCGCACCGGCAATGGTGCCAAGCGAGATAACAATGATTTCTGCAGAGAGGATAAAATCTGTGCGAATGGCCCCTTTTACTTTGGCTTTTTCTGCATCAGGGGTAAGAGGTTCGGCAAGTGCAGGATGTTCCACTTGCTCTTCTTTGGCATGCAGTAGTTTCTCAGCCCCTTCAAAGCATAAAAAAAGACCACCGAGCATCAACAAAGGGGTGATTAGCCAGGGTATAAAAGCACTAATAAGTAAGGCGGCAGGTACCAATATCGCTTTATTTAAGAAGGACCCTTTAGCAACAGCCCACACCACTGGCAGCTCGCGATCCGCATTAACACCCGACACCTGCTGCGCATTCAGCGCCAGATCGTCACCTAACACTCCCGCGGTTTTCTTTGTAGCGACCTTACTCATTGCCGCTATATCATCGAGCAAAGCGGTAATATCGTCCAACAGACTCAATAAGCTTGCGCCAGCCATGGCTGTTCCCTTTTAGTTATTTAAGTAGCCTTGTTAAGCTAATACGCTACACTGAACTTGTCTACCTATATGGAGTTTAAGTCATGACAAAAAAGTGCCTCATGGTAGTGGCTTGGATGTCTCTACTGATGGCTTGTAGCGAACAAACAATCACACCAAAGCAATCATCTGCGCTCGTGTTTCGTTGTAGCAGTGGCGCCATGTTTAAAATTGAGTTTGAAGGTGATACCGCCACGCTAGAAATGGACAATGATAGTTACTCTTTGAGCGGCGAGCGCAGCGCCTCTGGGGCGACATATAGTAACGAGTTAATGACTTTCTGGGGCAAAGGTGAAAATGCAATCTTGATGATAAATAACACCACTTGGCAATGCCATAGTAGTGATTGATCGCTTTTACCCTGCCATCCAGTATAATGCAGCAAACACTTGAGGCTTATTAGAGGCGTAATGAAATATAAAGACCTTAGAGACTTTATCGCGTTACTTGAAGAGCGCGGAGAGCTCAAGCGGATCAGCCAGCCCATCAGCACCCACTTAGAAATGACAGAGATTGCCGACCGTACTTTGCGTGCAAAAGGTCCGGCACTGCTATTTGAAAACCCAGAAGGGTTCGATATTCCGGTTCTTGCTAACTTATTCGGCACCCCTGAGCGTGTAGCCCTAGGCATGGGTCAGGAAAATGTTGAAGCCTTGCGAGAGGTCGGTAAGCTACTCGCCTTTTTAAAAGAACCAGAGCCGCCAAAAGGCATAAAAGAGGCATTAGGGCAAATACCTGTATTCAAACAGGTGCTTAATATGCCAGCAAAAGAAGTTAAAAAAGCGCCTTGCCAACAAGTAATTCTCAGTGGTGATGACGTTGACTTAACCAAACTCCCCATCCAACATTGTTGGCCTGGAGACGCTGCGCCACTGATCACTTGGGGTTTAACGGTCACCAAAGGTCCTTATAAAAAGCGTCAAAACTTGGGGATCTACCGCCAACAGTTACTGGGCAAAAACAAAATCATCATGCGCTGGTTGTCTCACCGTGGTGGAGCTTTAGACTTCCAAGAATGGTGTAAGGAAAACCCGGGAGAGCCTTACCCTGTATCTGTAGCGCTTGGCGCTGACCCAGCAACTATTTTAGGTGCTGTGACCCCTGTTCCAGATACACTCAGTGAATACGCGTTCGCAGGTCTATTACGTGGCAGTAAGACTGAGGTCGTAAAATCTGTTTCTAATGACTTACACGTTCCGGCAAGTGCTGAAATTGTGCTTGAAGGTTATATCGCCCAAGGAGAAGTTGCTCCTGAAGGTCCTTATGGTGACCATACCGGTTACTACAATGAGGTTGATGATTTCCCTGTGATGACGGTGACTCATGTCACACATCGAGAAAACCCGATATATCACAGCACCTATACAGGCCGTCCACCGGATGAGCCAGCCATTTTAGGCGTCGCCCTAAACGAAGTATTTGTGCCAATATTACAAAAGCAATTCCCTGAAATTGTTGACTTTTACCTTCCTCCAGAAGGCTGCTCTTATCGTATGGCAGTAGTAACAATGAAAAAACAGTACCCAGGTCACGCCAAGCGAGTAATGATGGGTGTCTGGTCTTTCTTACGTCAATTCATGTACACCAAATTTGTGATTGTCTGTGATGATGATGTCAATGCACGCGATTGGAATGATGTTATCTGGGCTATCACAACACGTATGGATCCTGCTCGCGACACTACAATGATAGAAAATACGCCAATCGACTATCTCGATTTTGCTTCACCTGTCTCTGGCTTAGGATCAAAAATGGGGATGGATGCAACCAACAAATGGCCCGGCGAAACCGACAGAGAATGGGGTGAGCCTATCGTGATGGACGAAGCAACCAAGCAACGCGTTGACGACATTTGGGATTCTCTGGGCATAGACTAACGCCCGACTCTCGCTAGTGACGCAAGTATGATAAACTAACACCCATGTGTTAGAAGTAAGGTTTAAAATGCAAACATTACAAGCGGATGTGCTGAGCATCTCGCCTCTTACAGAATTTGTTTTTAAAGTCACGCTGGCACCGAATGAACCAGCTCAATTTGAAGCAGGTCATTACTGTCAGTTGGTGCTTGCTGAAAAAGACAAGCGTGCCTTTTCGATTGCAAGTCGCCCCAGCCAACAGCATGAGATTGAATTGCATATCGGCGCATCAGGTGCTGACTCATATGCAATGCAAGCGCTAGAACACTTACGTGAACACCATGCCAATGGCACCAAAGCAACATTGGAAGTGGGTTTGGGTGTATCACAACTGCGCCTTGATTGTTCTCGCCCAATTATTTTACTTGCTGGAGGCACGGGCTTCTCGTATGTGAAATCCATGGCGGACCATCTCGCAGAGGTTGGCTGCAATAGACCGGTATTCTTTTACTGGGGCGTAAAGCATGAAGATGCGCTGTATGCCAAAGAGGAAATGCAGGCGTGGGCAGCAAGCAACCCTCATTTCACTTTTATACCAGTTGTAGAACAGCCACAAGGTCAATGGCATGGTCATACCGGTTTGGTGCACCATGCAGTGATGAAAGATATCGTATCACTTGAGCCTTACACCATTTATATGGCGGGACGCTTTGACATGATAGGTGCGGTGCGTGATGACTTTATCGCTCAAGGCGCACTGCGTGAGCACATGTATGCAGATGCATTCGCGTTTATAAAGTAAGCACGTACACAATAAAAAAGAGGCATCAGCCTCTTTTTTTGTTGTTAAGCACTGCGCGATGCCGCTTTTGCTTTAAGTGCAGCTTTGTCGCCGTCACTCAAATAGGCAATCTCTATCGCGTTTTTTTGCGCTAGCTCGATGTCTTGTTGTGTCAGTCCTGCCTGATACGCTGCGTGTTGAAACTCATTATCAAGCTCAATTCCCTGAACTGCCGGATCGTCTGTATTAATAGATGCCAAAATACCATGCTCAAGAAAGCGCTTCAGCGGGTGCCCTGTAATATCAGCAACTGTGCTAGTGAGGATGTTGCTCGTCAAACAAGATTCAATACCAATTCGGTGATCGCGCAAGTAATCCATTAGCTTCACATCATGCATAGCATTTACACCGTGACCAATTCGATCGGCTCCCAGTTGCTCAATTGCTTGCCAAATACTGCTTGAATCTTGCGCTTCCCCTGCATGAACCGTAGCGCGCAAGTCTGCCTTGTGCACTTGCTTAAAGTGATCAACAAACAGCTCCCCTGGGAATCCACGCTCATCTCCAGCTAAATCAACAGCCACCATATGCTCTTTAAAGGCCAAGATAGCATCTAGCTCTTGCTGACATTTTTGCTGACCGAAGGTGCGCGACATAATACCTATCAAGTTCACTTGAATATCATGCTCACGTACAGCACTTTGAATGCCATCAACAACAGCTTCTACTACTCCTTGTGGATGAAGGTTGTGGTTCATTGCCATATAGTATGGACTAAAGCGCAGCTCCGTATAATCAATACCCTGCGCCACTGCATCTTCAACATTCTCAATGGCGATGCGACGACACGCATCATAGTCACCCAGAACCTTCACACCCCAATCCAGTTTCTCAAGAAACGCCATCAAATCTGGCGCAATCTCGACCACCTGCACATGAGGGCGCAATGATTCTATATCATTGCCAGGAAGGGCAATATTAAACTGACGACCGAGCTCTAAGATAGTTGTCGCGCGCACATTACCGTCTAGGTGGCGATGCAAGTCGAGTAAAGGTAGCTGACGATTGATCATAATGACCCCCAATGAGAGATAAAATTTCGCGGATCATACGCACTTAAGCGATAAATTCAAGTCAGACTTGTACCTCTTTGCGCTCATGCTTAAGCTGACGAGCAATTGTGGCAAATAAGAGATCCGCTTCTATCGGCTTCACCACGTAATCATCCATGCCATAATGTATGGCGAGTTTTAAGTCTCTATCTTGTGCGTTTGCAGACAAGCCAATGATGGTAAGACTACTAAGTAATAACTCATTTCTAATCACTCGCGTTGCTTCCAAGCCGTCCATATTCGGCATCTGAATATCCATCAACACGATGTCATATTGCTTACGGCTGATCATTTCGATGGCTTCAATACCATCATTGGCAATATCGGGTGATGCTCCTTTACCTTCGAGCATTGCTTTGGCGACATGCTGATTCAGCAGGTTATCTTCCACCAGCAAGATGCTGACATCAGATAGATCTACATCGACAGGCCCTGTTGCTTCTTTGATAGTTGAGTCCACACGCTTTGGTAAAGCGCACGCTTTAGGCAAAAACACTCGAAAACACGAGCCTAAGCCCTCTTCGCTCTCTAGTTCAATACGCCCACCCATTAAACTCACGAGCTTCTGACAAATGCTTAGTCCTAACCCTGTTCCACCAAAGCGCCGCGATGTGGAACCATCGGCCTGTGAAAATGGTTTAAACAATTGACTTTGGATCTCTTTGCGAATGCCAATACCAGTATCTGTCACACTAAAGCATAACTCATCACCAGCATCCGATACTTTTAAGCGGATTGCGCCATGCTGAGTAAACTTTACTGCATTATTCATAAGGTTAAGCAGCACTTGTTTGAGACGAATCATATCGGTGTTGAACACCGCTTCGACATCATCCGCAATATCATAATTAACAATTAAGTTCTTACTGCTGGCCTCTACACCAATGAGCTGCTTTAACTCGATACATAAATCAACAATGACGATGGGCTCTTGGTGTAAATCGAGTTTCCCAGCTTCCATTTTAGAGAAGTCGAGCAAGTCATTGAGCACTCGCAACAATACGCTTAATGCATTATCTGCTTGGCTAATATACTGCCGCGCAGTAGGCCAATCATCCTGTTGCAGTGCTAAATAGTGCAACCCTTTGATACCGTTAATAGGCGTTCTGATTTCGTGGCTCATGTTGGCCAAAAACTGTGACTTGGCACTGTTCGCTGAGTCTGCTTTCGCTTTTTGTTCACGCAGCACCTTAGTTTGTTTCTCAACTTGGTCGCGAACACGAATATTGCTGCCAGTAATGGCAATCAAGAAGGTTGTGAGCAGCCATACAAACAGCATCCCAATGACTTGGGCATACCAATATGCCGTCCACGTTAAGCGCTCACCCTGGCGATAAATATTTAACTGCCAATGCCTCTGTGCCATATCAAACTGGTGCGCGGCAACGAGTCCGTTATGGGCACCAACATCAATGATGGTTTTATTCGATTTTGCGCCAAGCTCCAAAAGCTCAAACCCGACACCAACATAAGACAAGTTTGATAATGCCGACTCTTTTAACAGCGGCAAACTTACAACAGCTGCAACATAGCCTTCAACACCTTCACCTTCGGTCGGCACTTTAGCAATTACTAGAAACCCAAGATCTCCTGTAGGGCTGCTTTCTAGCGCAAATGCGGGTGTGACGAACAAACTCCGCTTGCTCGCTCGCAGGGATGTAAAGTAGGGCTCAGCACTAATATCTAACCCGTAGACTGTTTGTAACCCTACAGAGAACGAGCCGTAGTACACCGGATAATGGTCTATTCGTGGCTGTTCAACGTCAAATCGAGAAAACACTTTATAGTCTTCAACGCCTTGTTGGCGCACTTGCGCCTCAAAATCGGCCAGTTGCGCACTTGGCACCTTGGGCATCCATACCAGTGCATTCACTTCTGGATTGTAAGCCATTTGTTTAGCGGTAAAACCATCGAACTCACTGCGCGACACTTCTTGGCTATGAGTCAGAAATGAGGCCAAGATCTGCGTGCTTGCCCGCACGCGCGTCAGGGCCTCATCAAACTTATCGATCACAGCCTGAGCTTGAGACTTATAAGCTCGCTCACTTTCTTCAATACGGGCATTCGATACTAGGTAAAATGTTAAGCTGATCATCGCGTATATGATCAGTGACGGCACAATCACTTGGAAACGGTGCCGAGCCACATCAAAATTAAAACCAGCAAGCAGCAGCGGTGTGAAAATCATCACGCCGATGCTGTCACCTATCCACCATGTAGCAAAATTTTCCCAACGACCAGTTTCACTGATCACATTATTGATAATGAGTAATTCGGTTCCGACCAAAGCTGCTATCACGCACAACACAGGTCCACAAATGAAGATGCCTAAAATGGTCAGCTTCAAGTCAGATAAATCCAAGGGCATGCGCAACACTTTGGTCACAACCCAATACCCAAGACAGGCTTGCACGGTTGAAGCTGCCGATACAACAACGCTTTGCAAGGCAATTTGCCAATGCAAGTTAGACAACGAATCGAGATGAGTGATATTGGTGATCAGGGCACCAAGGAACACCCCCAACACCGCCCTAGGACCGGCAATTAGCAGCGCTGCTAACGCGATGCCCGAAGGCGGCCAAGAGGCAACCGCATAGCCATCAATGGATAGCAACGCGTTACTAAAAGAGCCGGTAATGAAGTAACCTATCGCAACAACAAAGGTTAAGTTGAACAGATTCTTCATTCGTTCTCCTGTAAATAGTTAATTATGATCGAATACTAGCAGCGCTTTCTCGGCTTGCTTGGTGACTCGATAGCTCTGTACTGCCCTTTGTGGGTGCGGCAGTCGATGCTGCTGCGATAATACTTTGTCGAATATGCGTGAAGCCAACTCATGTTCCCCTTGGCTTTGCGCTATGTACGCCAAGCTCAATAGCATTTCAGGTTCATCAGGTTGCTTTTTCAGCTGAGCTTGCAATGCTTTTTGCACCTCTTCGACATTGCCATATTCAATCTCACTGAGTATGGACAGTACTTGCGAATACTCGTGACGTTTGAGTAACTTTTTCAACTCATCTTGCACTTTGGCAATCTCTCCGACTCGAACCATGGCACGCAAGAAGTGTGTTTGAGCACCGCCTCGTAACTGTTTTGGCAAATCGCTATGACGCTGCTGCAAGTCTGCTTCGTTGTCAGTATCAAAATATGCCCGAAGTGCCCAATCCCACTCATTTTCATCAAAACTATGCGCCTTGATAAGACGTGGCGACAGCTTTGCAAACTCTTTGTGCTTGCCTAACTTCAACAATACTTTAGCGAGTAAAGCGAGTTGATGCTTTGTTGCCTTTTTACTCGCACATTGGTTTCGCAATGCATTGAGTATTTCAACTTCACCGTTCACAGCTAACCATAAGTTTGCAGGTTCATTACGGTTTTTGTCAGAAAGTTCGTCTAACAAGTTTAGTGCAAAATCAGGCTCTGCTTGAGAAATGTGCGCCTTTGCGAGCATCGCTTTGGCAAAATCACGCCATTGCTCATCAACAACACCTTTGGACAAGGTCGCGCGCACTTGCTGCATGTCATCATTAATAAGCGCCCATAGCGCTTGCTCCATTACAGCTTGTTTGCGCTGCGCGCCACGGGCAAAGAAGCCATGACGGACGTTGCGAAAGCTATTGAATACATAACGCACCAAGCAATACAACAAGTAAGCAGCAAAGACAGTGATGAGCGTTAAAATCACAAAGCTTACGATGCTCCCCTCAATGGTCCACTGACCAAATGAAATGAGTACATAACCTTTGTCGCCGACGAGCTGAGGTGAAATCGCAGCAACTGCAGCGATAATGACAAATAAGATAATCAGCCGCGCCATACTACGATTCCTCCAAGGCAGTAACTGTCGCCAGTGACACAGGTTGTTTCGGTGCGAGCTGTAACAAAGCCTGTTGCTTCAAAGTACTGAGGAATTCACGGGTGTGCGGCTGGGCTAAATCAAAGTAGCGAGTAATTAAATCGGCGCAGCTTTGCAGTGCCTGTTCAAACAAGGCTTGATGTTGATGAGTTGCTGCAAAGCCCGCTTGGTCGAGATAAAAGTGTACGCGCTGCTTAATCAAACGCTGTTGCTCTGTATCAAGCAAGGGGTCAATAACAACATCACGCTTGCGCACTTTAATAAAGTCGTCAACGAGCTGCTGCCAACTGCGGGCCAAATTAGCTTGCCAATCAGAAACGTCTTCTGAGAGAGCATTATCCGGTTCTGCTGCTTGCTCGGCCTGTGGTTTAATGATGAAGGCAAGTTGATCAACTTGCCCAGAAAGCCCGTGCAATTTTAATACTGCTTTTTGTACATCAACGACTTTTACGCTCGCCAGCATTTGCAAGTCACTATGAATTGCGCGACGCAGCTGTGCGTTGCCTGAATAACTACCAAGCAGAGCATCTAAACGTTCAAGCACTGACGCTGCACCCGCATAGTTTCGTTCTGACCAAATTTTAAAATCAGCTAGTGACACTAAACGGCGCACTTCGTTCATGTCCAACGGTGGCTGTGTTGTGTCTTTTGCTGCGGCAATGCTTTGCTCTACATGGGTGATCATGGCACGCTGGTTAGCATTCAATTGGCGACTAATGGTGTCGTCAAACTGTTGCTGCCACAATTCATTATTCTGCTGCTGTTGTTGTTGTGAAGCACTCAAGGCATTGATTTGCTCGCGCAAAGCTTGGTTTTTGCTGCTGAGTGTTTGGAGTTGTGACTGCAGTTGAGCAAATTGTGCGTTTTCCTCACGCATTTGCTGTTGTTGACGCTGGTAGTCTTGCCAATATAAGTACGCAGTGCCTGTACCGGCTGCAACGGCAATGATAAGCGCGAGCAAACCAACTTTACTCATTCGAGCACGCTGAGGTTGAACGTCACTTTGATTCAAAGGAGTCACCTCGGGCGCTTGCTCCTGGGTTATAGGGTTTTGCTCTTGTGCAGTTGCTGATGCCTGCTCAGGCTTATCGCTCATACCGGTTTCCTGCTCACTGTTAATGCTCGCAGCGATCGCCTCATTACTGGCAGTCGCAGCGACTGTGATATTGTTCTTATTGACACCTAATTTGCTCAGATGTTGTTGCGTTCTGTCACTGACAATATAGAAATGTCGCGACTTAAGCCACTCTAATAATTCATTATTATGGCATGCGAACAGGGCATCTACACCACTGTTACTGGTAACCACCAGCGCATCTACCTGTGATTTCTGCCATTGGCTAAGCCATTGCTCACTACTATTAGCTGTGCTGTTGCGTGCATACACAGTGATGGCATGGACGATACCACCGCGCTGTTTAAGGGTTTTAGCTATAACAGTACGACCGCCCTTACCCTTCACTAACGCCACATGTTTAGCCTCTACATTTTGTAGTATGGGCAGCGCAATAACGCCTTCAGAATCTTGTTGTTTTGGAGAGATTGCTTTGATGTTGAAATGTGATGCTAACGCCTTAGCGGTGGCATCGCCTACAGCGATACACTGTAGGCTTGAGGGCAATGATGGGCGCTGTTGATGCAAGCCTATAACTGCATCTTGAGACACAAATATGGCGATGTCAGCCTCATCTAACGTAGCAAGCTGCTGCGCTGACGTATCTAAATAACTGATATCAAGCACAGGGCACACAGTCACCTTGTGACCTTGCTCACTGAGTTGCTCAGCTAACTCTTCGCCTTTCCCTTGTGGACGAGTTACAACAATATGCGCCATCACCTATTTCCATGTTATGAATTATTCAATTTCGCCGTATACATGCGCTAAAATCGCGTCAGCACCTTGACTTAGTAACTCTTCAGCAAGCGCGATACCGAGCTCGGTAGCTTCACTCACAGGTGCGCTTTTCTCAGCGCGTAATATTTGTGTGCCATCCAATGAGCCCACTAAACCACGCAAATGCACAAGATCATTGTTAACTTCAGCGTAAGCGCCAATTGGCACCTGACATCCGCCTTGTAGACGACGATTCATCGCTCGTTCTGCATCTACACGAATACGCGTTTGGGAGTGCTCTAGGGGCGCCAATAATGCTTTGATAACATCATCATCACTGCGGCACTCGATACCGACAGCTCCTTGACCATTAGCGGGCAGCGACTCTTGTGCGCTGATAAAGCTGCGGATACGCTCTGGCATTTCTAGACGAATTAACCCAGCTGCCGCAAGGATAATAGCATCGTATTGACCGTCGTCTAATTTAGCTAAGCGGGTATTTACGTTGCCACGCAAATCACGAATGTCTAAATCTGGGCGACGCGCCTTTAACTGGCATTGGCGACGCAAGCTCGATGTTCCAACCACGCTACCTGCCGGCAGGCTATCAATATTGTCATAGGTATTAGAAACAAAGGCATCGCGCGGGTCTTCACGCTCACAAATTGTATGTAGCTCAAGGCCTTCCGGGAAATCTACGGGCACGTCTTTCATCGAGTGAACGGCGATATCGGCGCGCCCTTCGAGCATTGCTTGCTCTAACTCTTTGACGAATAGCCCTTTGCCACCCACTTTTGCTAATGGGGTATCCAGAATGATGTCGCCTTTGGTGGTCATGGTGACCAATTCCACTTCAACATGCGGATGATGGCGCTCTAGTTCAGCCTTTACAAACTCGGCTTGCCACAGAGCGAGGGCACTTTTACGGGTTGCTATGCGTACCCGCTGGGTTGCAGTTGTCATTTAATTCCTACTTCTACTTAGCGCTTGCCAACAAGTCTGAATTCACTTGTTGCTAGTAATTTATTGTTTTCGTCTCGTAGCTCAACACGCCACATCCCGACTTGGCTAGGCATAATGTTCTTTGACGAGAATGTGCGATAGCGAGCGGTATAAACCCCTAGCTCCACATCCGCCACAGCTTGATCTTCAAAGTACCAAACGTGCTTAACTTTCTGCCCTTGCATGCCTCGAAGTTCAGTAAAGAACATCAGTTTACTGACAAAGTCAGAGGTCGAAACTTCGTTGCCAAGTGCGCTGATTGGTTCACGATCAACCACTTGGGTCGTCAACACTGCGCGGCTTACCTTTTGTGTATCGATACGTGTTCCTTGAGCTAAGCTTGCGACCTTCGCTTGCTCATCAAACTCTGCTTTTACTTCTACAGGTTCAGCCTCTTCACTTACTTCAGCTGCAGACTCAAGAGTTGCTTGCAGCACCGCCACAGATGAATCCTGATCTGGGCTTTGTTGTGCGGTGTGTGTTGCAGCCTCTGCGGAATCTTCACTCGGTCCCTGTAACTCGGCACTCGAGTTATCTTTCACCTCTGTGACGATGTTTTCCTGCAATTCACTTGCCACTGGCTCGGGCGAAATTGAATCTGTGTTTACATCTTGGTCTTGGCTGCGCAGCTCTTCGTTAGCTGCAACCGAGATGTCTTTATCGTCTGTATTGAGGGCAACAGCTTCAACTTGACTTGTTGGTTCGGCTATTGCTGGTGTCGATGTCGCATACCATAATGCAGATGAAGCAAGCACCACGGCACTCGCTGCCGCGGTGATACGCGGCCAATGCCATTGATAAACAACTTCTTTGCGGTTAATGCGCTGCGTGTTCTTACTCATATTCGCTGTGATCACGATTTTTTGTCCCATTGCGCTTGTTCCTAAATCTCTTTTAACTTAGTCGTTCGATCAACCATTGTCGAATGGCGCGCAGTTCTTCATCACACACCTGATGAGCCATTGCGTAGCTCTGCCATGACACGTCCATACCTGCACTGCTTAAGCAATCGAGCGCTTGTTTCCCAGCACTTAAAGGTACTACGTTGTCAAAATCCCCGTGAGCCATAAAAATGGTTAAGTCGGTATGTTTGGCTTGTTGTGCAAGTAACTCTGGCTGCGACATGTATGTCGACAATGCCATAACGCCCCCCAGTTTGTGTTCAAAGCGTGGCGCTAAGTGCAATGCAATAACACCGCCTTGAGAGAAGCCTGCCAAAATAATTTTGCTTGCTGGAATACCTGCAGCGATTTGTTCATCAAGCAATGCGCTGATTCTGTCTGCTGATTGTTGCACACCTTGGGCATCTGCACGTTTATCTAGATCAAGAGATTTGATGTCATACCATGCGCGCATTTCCATACCACCATTGATGGTAACTGGTTGAATAGGCGCATGAGGAAACAAAAACTTAACCCCCAGTTCATCTGGAAGGGCTAAATGCGGTGCGATAGGAGCAAATCCGTCACCAGAATCACCGAGTCCATGTAACCAAATAACCGTTGCTTTGTGCAAAGAGCTGTTAAAGTAGCTTACACCGTCAAATTGACTCACTTAATCATGCTCCCAACGGATTTCTACACCCGCTTGTTTTGTTGCTGCATCACACATAAATTGCCAAAACTCAGCTCCTGAACGGTTATCAATCCATTTGTCCCCATGCAACTCAAAATGGTGACCGTTAAACTTGGTCGCAACCCATACTTGATGCAGTGGCGCTTGCTTGTTAATGACGATTTTACTGCGATCAGCAAAGATAATTTCTAAAATGCCGGAAGCCGACTCATAGTCTAAATCCGCATCGATATCGTCGACTTGCTCTTCGATAGTCAGCATTAATGCATCAGCCAGCTGATGGTATTGGGTGTCGGTCAGGGTGGTTTCACTCATGCTAGTTTGTGCTCCTTTGCTGGCATAGGCCATGTGAGGCAAAAATTTTGTCGCAACGACTACATTTTCAGTATTTTCTGTTACTCTGCGATTATAAAACGAGTCATATTAATTATCTATCGAATCGCCATGTATAACAGTTATCGATTTCGTCTTACTCTTTTAGCTGCCAGCTTAACGCTACTGGGCGCATGTGGTCAAAGTGGCCCTTTGTACTTACCAGAAGAAGCACCAAGCAATCAGCAGCAACCACAAACACCTGAGCAGCCAGCAAGTGCAGAGCAGCCGGATTCACAGCAGCAAATAGAACAGCGATAAGCGTGGAGTTCGTTGCCATTTACAGGCATAGTAATGGCATTGAAAGGATGATTTAAGAGCCTTATGTTAGTTAACTTTTCTAAAATGCACGGGCTGGGTAACGACTTTATGGTCGTTGACAACGTAACCCAGAATATTTTTCTTTCCCGTGATCAAATTAAGAAACTGGCCGATCGCAATTTTGGCGTCGGGTTTGACCAGCTTTTGATGGTAGAGGCGCCTTATTCTCCCGATTTAGATTTCCACTATCGTATTTTTAATGCTGATGGCAGTGAAGTAGAGCAATGTGGCAATGGCGCACGCTGTTTTGCGCGTTTTGTGCGCATGAAAGGCCTTACCAATAAACACAAAATTTCGGTGTCGACTAAAGGCGGCAATATGGTCTTGTACATTGAAAAAGATGGCCAAGTAACCGTAAACATGGGCCAACCCATGCTCGAGCCCAAAGAAATCCCACTCAAAGCCAGCAAACGTGAGCTCACTTATATTTTGCGCGAGCAAGAGCAAACGTTGTTTGTCGGTGCAGCCTCAATGGGTAACCCGCATTGCGTCATTGAAGTCGAGGATATCGATAATGCCCAAGTGCACACACTGGGCCCTTTGGTGGAAGAACATGAGCGTTTTCCCAACAAAGTGAATGTTGGCTTTATGCAGGTGGTTAATGAAAACCACATTAAACTCAGAGTCTGGGAGCGTGGCGCAGGGGAAACACTTGCTTGTGGTAGTGGCGCGTGCGCAGCGGCCGTAATCGGGCAATTACAAAGTAAATTAAGTAGTAATGTACAAGTGGACCTTCCTGGTGGTGCACTGCAAATTCGCTGGCAAGGCGAAGGACATCCAGTGAAGATGACCGGCCCTGCGGAGCATGTATTTGATGGACAAATTGCATTATGAGTGACTTAGATGACAACCAAGTAGCGCTGTATTTACAAGAGCATCCGGACTTCTTTTTACAGCACCCCGAGGTATTTGCGCTGATGAATTTTGGCACCTCGGTTGAAAGCGTTGCCTCTTTACAACTACGCCAGCAACAGGTGCTGCGTGAGCAAAATCAAAATCTGCAACAGCAACTGGCACAACTCATTCAGCAAGCCAAACAAAATGAACAGGTCTATCAGGTATTCAGTGCTTGCCATAGACAGCTCATGACCGACTGTGAATTTATGGATTTGGCGCAAGGATTAGAGACCCTCATTTGTGACCAGCTACATATTAGTGAGTGTAAGCTGGTAAAGTTTAGCGATGCGTTAACCCCTCTACTTGATAAAAGGCTGCACGAAAACAACCATTATCTTGGTCGTTTATCTGAACAAGAACAGGCACTTATATTTAACGGCGAATGCAAAAGCGCCGCGTTGTACCTTATTGGCGAAACAGATGCTCCACTGGCGCTACTCGCTTTCGCAAGCCTTGATGAGCTGCACTTTGAGCCAGCTCAAGATAGCTTTTTTATTTTTGAATTCGTCAAAGCCCTTCAAGAGCGACTCGCGTCCTTGCCATGAGCGAGAATCAAGCGCTAACTTTTGCCATAATGGCTGAGTACTGGAGTGGACCAGTTGCTAGCTACAGTGATTATCTGCGCTACGAGAAACAATATTCCAGTCATACTCTTGGGCAATATCATCGCCAACTGCTTGAAGTCGCACGCTACTTCTACGAACAAAAAGAAGGCTGGCTAGCGCTAGATGCTGACGACATTCGTAAATATGCCATGTCACTGCGAGCAAAAGGACTCGGTGCTCGCACAGTAAACCTAAAGTTAAGCTGTTTACGCGCTTTTTTTCGCTACCTCAAAAGCTACAACCCATATCAAGGAAATCCCGCCCAACACGTCAAAGGCCCTAAATTTGATAAGCCACTGCCGCGCAATTTAGATGTGGATCAAATGCACCAACTGCTTGATATTGATGATGACGATCCATTAGCTGTGCGTGATAAGGCCATGATGGAGCTTATGTATTCGAGCGGTCTGCGCGTCAGCGAACTAGTTAATGCAAACATCAGTGACCTTGATCTTAGAGACGCGCAGATCCGTGTACTCGGTAAAGGCAATAAGGAACGTATTGTGCCTGTAGGCTCTAAAGCCATAGCAGCCCTAAAGTCGTGGTTGAAAGTGCGCGTTATGTTCGTAGGTGCTGATGATGCACCATTGTTTTTATCCAAACGAAAAACTCGTATTTCCATTCGCCATGTTCGCGAGCGCATGCGTGAGTGGGGTGTGAAACAAGGCCTCAGCGCCCAAGTTCACCCACATAAACTGCGCCATTCTTTTGCCTCACACGTACTGCAATCCAGTGGCGACTTACGTGCAGTGCAAGAACTGTTGGGCCACAGCAGTTTGTCTGCAACGCAAGTGTATACCCACTTAGACTTTCAACACCTTGCCAAGGTATATGATAATGCTCATCCGAGAGCCAAAAAGCAGAAGTAACTAATCATGCGATTTAATCGAGCCCTAAGCCAAGCGAAAGTACTCAGCTTCGACTTAGACGATACCCTGTATAACAACCACCCTGTAATCAAAGCGGCGTTGCAAGCTCAGCACGACTACTTACATACCCTTGACGCATGGCGTGAGCAAGCGGATGGATTTTGGCTTGAATGTCGCAATGCCGTTCTCAGGCAAGATCCCGCGTTAGTTAATGATGTTACAGAGCTGCGTAAGCAAGCGCTCACATACGCAATAGAGTATATTGGGGAAGACTCTCACCACGCAGATGCCGCGTATAATGCATTTGCTCACGCACGCAGTAACATTGTTGTCAGTGATGACGTGCTCACGCTACTGGCCTCATTGCGCCAAAAATATACCTTGATTGCGATTACCAATGGCAATGTCGATGTCTCCAAATTCAATCTCAAAAATCAATTTGAACTGGTGTTAATGGCAGGGCCTGACGGCAAGGCCAAACCGCATGCTGAGCTTTTCAACAACGCAGCATCACAGCTGGGCGTGGCCAACCATGAAATAATCCATATTGGCGACAGCCTGGACACCGATGTGCGTGGGGCAAATAACGCAGGTTGTCGCAGTGTGTGGCTCAACAACCAAGGGATCCAATATCATTATAAAGGCCTTCCTTGTTGTGAAATTAGTGATGTGATGGAGTTACAGGCGTTGTGCTAAGGCGTGTTGACCCTTGCTGTTTGTTTTTGCAGCAGTTATTGGGGTATTTTGGCAAGGCAGAGCCTGCGTCGCATAGTCATTCTATGTAAGTCAGGTGATAACGCAGACAAAATACCCCAATGACGCTGCCCCAAAGGGTTCAACCAAAGGCATGCACTGCGTTGTCATGGGCCTTGAACATAGTTCACTATGCACCATGACCCATTCCTAGCATTGAAAGCCTTTGATTTGAACAAAATTCATACCTCAAAGGTCAACACGCCCTAGCGCTTTAAAGCTCCTTGCACATGTAACTGCGTCGTCCTGTTAGTGGGTAGTTTTCAAGTACGAACACTTCTTCATAGCCATGACGACGATAAAACTCAGGCGCCTGGAACTCGAGCGTATCAAGCACGGCTTTGTTCGCACCCAGCTCCTTAGCATGCGATTCGAGTTTGCTAAGTAGCTCGCTGGCATACCCTTGCCCTCTATCCTCAGGGTTGACCCATAACCAGTCTATCAACAACCAATTCCCAAACCACCTTCCTGAAATGCCACCGATGCGCTGTGCATCTTCATTATTGATGCTAAAGCCCAACTCTTGTCTTTGCACTGGCCATTGAGACTGATTGAATGCCACTACTTGCTCTTTTAACCACTCGCTAAGTTGAGTGCTATTATCGGCAACTATCTTGTTTCGCATCACACTGAATTACCCATGATAAACTGATATCAGAATAATAACCGAGTATTAGCGTGTGAGTCAGTACACAATCCGAATCGGATCATTGCACGAATGTTTAACAGTGCATAATCAAACACCTGAAATGTTGGGTAATGCTGATTTAGCCATGTATCAGCAACGCATTGGAGATAGCGAACACCTCGCACTTGTCGCCACCTATGAAGCAAAGGTGGTTGCATTTAAATTGGGATACGCAAAATCAGCAAACACATTTTACAGCTGGCTTGGCGCTGTAGACCCACAGCACCGAGGTAAAGGCATCGCAAAAGCGCTGCTGTTGGCACAAGAAAAGTGGGCTTGCGAACGAGGTTATACACAAATTGAAGTCAAAACCATGTTGCGATTCGACGCCATGCTAGCCATGCTGCGCTCACATGGCTACATACAAAAAACCAAAAATGAAGCCATCACAGCACATAGTAAGATTCATTTTTACAAGCTGCTTGAACCCAACAAACATGAGCTACTGTAATAACGGCAGCTCATGTTTATTTTTACTGTTTATAAAAACAGTATTCTATTTAGCCAAAGCATAACTCTTGTTATACTTGCCAAACTAATAATAAGTGGACGTAGCAATGGACGTATCTGAATTACTTGATGGCTTGAATGATAAACAACGCGAAGCGGTAGCGGCACCGTTGCAAAACATGCTGGTTCTCGCTGGTGCGGGCTCAGGTAAAACGCGTGTTCTAGTCCATCGCATCGCATGGTTGACGCAAGTTGAAAATGCATCACCTTACAGTGTATTCGCAGTTACGTTCACCAACAAAGCAGCCAAAGAAATGCGCGCCCGTGTAGAGCAAACCATTCAGGGCTCTGCCGGTGGCATGTGGATTGGCACGTTCCATGGACTGTCTCATCGCATCTTGCGCGCTCACCATCGCGAAGCAAAGCTGCCTGAGTCATTCCAAATTCTTGATAGTGATGATCAGCAACGTATGATCCGCCGTTTGCTCAAAGCTATGAATATCGATGAAAAAAAATGGCCAGCAAAACACATTGCTTGGTATATCAGTGCCAAAAAAGATGAAGGCCTGCGTCCTAAAGATATTCAAGCCTATGATATTAATGAGCAAATGCTGCTGCGCGTTTATAGCGCGTACCAAGAAGCCTGTGATCGAGCAGGGTTAGTCGACTTTGCGGAAATATTGCTACGTTGCTACGAAGTTCTACAACAACACCCAACCTTGTTACGCCATTATCAACAGCGCTTTGCCCACATTTTGGTGGACGAGTTTCAAGATACCAACACCATTCAATATCGCTGGCTCTCACTCATCGCGGGTGATACTAACTCAATGATGATTGTGGGTGATGATGACCAGAGTATTTATGGCTGGCGTGGTGCGAGAATTGAGAATATTAAGCGCTTTTTAGATGACTTCGATGCCGAAACGATTCGCCTTGAACAAAATTATCGTTCTACAGCCACAATTTTGAAAGCGGCAAACTCGCTGATCGAAAACAATGCCGAGCGCATGGGTAAAAGCTTATGGACTGATGGCAACCAAGGTGAACCCATCTCTATTTATGCAGCGTTTAATGAGCTAGATGAAGCGCGCTTCATTGTAGGCAAGATTAAAACATGGCTCGAAGCGGGTAATGCACTCAGTGACAGCGCCATTTTATATCGTAATAACGCCCAATCTCGTGTCCTTGAGGAAGCGTTATTGCAAGAGGGTATGAAATACCGCATATATGGCGGCATGCGCTTCTTCGAACGCCAAGAAATTAAAGACGCTCTTTGCTACTTACGTCTTGTCAGCAACCGCCAAGATGATGCTGCCTTTGAGCGTGTAATTAACACCCCAACACGTGGTATTGGCGATAAAACCTTAAGTCATATCCGAGATTGTGCACGAGCAGAGTCACTGCCTTTGTGGTATGCGGCTAAAACGATTCTTGAACAAAAGCACTTGTCAGGAAGGGCAGCCACAGCAGTCAGTCGTTTCTTAGAATTAGTGGATGGCGTAGAAGCACATATCACAGACCTGACTTTGGCCGAGCAGGCTAAGTATGCGATTGAAAATACAGGCCTAATGGCAATGTATCAGGCAGAAAAAGGTGAAAAAGGCCGTGCACGGGTAGAGAACTTAGAAGAATTGATAAACGCCTGTGAGCAATATGAGCTGCCAGTAGATGAGGAGTTTTCTTCGCCGCTACAAGGATTCTTAGCTTACACCTCGTTAGAATCTGGCGAAGGCCAAGCCGAGGAGCATGAAGATGCTGTGCAAATGATGACACTGCACTCTGCCAAGGGCTTAGAGTTTCCATTGGTATTTATGGCTGGTGTCGAAGAAGGCATGTTCCCATCGCAACAAAGCCAAGAAGAAAGCGGTCGCCTAGAAGAAGAGCGCCGCCTTTGCTACGTCGGTATGACACGGGCGATGGATAAGCTTTACATTACCCATGCAGAAAGTCGTCGTTTATACGGGCAAGAGAAGTACCATAGCCCATCACGCTTTTTAAGAGAGCTACCTGATGACTGCATTGAAGAAATACGTGTGAAGACCAAGATTACTGCGCCTACGCAACCAAGTCGCTTTAGCCACTCTCTCACTCAAGCAGCTTTTGCTGATAGCGGTTTTAACTTAGGCCAACGTGTGTTGCATGCCAAATTTGGTGAAGGTACGGTACTTAATTATGAAGGTGCGGGCCCTCAATCTCGCGTACAAGTAAATTTTGATGATGTTGGCAGTAAATGGTTAGTCACAGCCTATGCGCGCTTACAAGCAATCTGATTTAGCAGCGCTTAAGACTAGCCTCGTAAAGCACCGATGGCGTCAGGCTATTTTGCTACGGGGCGAGCGCGCTTGGTGCTTTGAGCAGCTTTCTTATTTACGCCGCGATATTACCGAGCCTTGGTATATCCTGAGTCGCGAAACAGCGTTGACTGACGGGCAATGGCCAACACACTTGCATCAAATCCTCGGTCAAGAACATGCGAATGTTGTTTATGACTGCTTCAGTGGTTTCTATGCTGATAAGTTAGCGGCGCTCAGCGGCACAGTCCAAGCAGGTGGCATATTAGTGATGTTGCTGCCAGAAGATACCTCGTGCTTTTTAGACCCAGGAATAGAAAAGTTTCTCTCTCACGGCTACAGCGCACCTGAGTATAGCTTGTTTTGGCGTTGGCTAGAACACACGTTACCCAATACGTCCTTTATCAGTATATGTCAGTCAGCCTCAGAGACAGTCCAGCTGCCCAACTGTAGTGATTCATGTGCAAGCCAACCATATACGCCTGGAGCGCAGCAACAACAAGCTATCGATGAAATAATTGACACAGCATGCGCCTCCACAACTAGACCTCTGCTCATAAGTGCTGATAGAGGCCGCGGAAAATCAGCCGCTCTGGGGATCGCGGCAGCAAAACTGAGCGACAAGAAAATCATCCTCTGTGCGATTCAACGCAAAGCAGTAAGCAGTGCCTTTAAGCATCTCGCTCAACACTGTGAAGCGCACAGATACGATGATGGCGTCAACCACCTCGAAAACCTCACCTTCATGCCCCCGGATAGGGTGTTAGCAGAACAACCAGCCTGTGATGTGCTATTCGTCGATGAGGCTGCGACGATCCCTGTGCATATACTCAAGCGACTCTTATTACTTTATCCACGTGTTGTATTTGCGAGCACCTTAGCGGGTTATGAAGGAAGCGGCAGAGGCTATACCTTGAGGTTTAAAACCTACCTCGACAAGCACTACCCTTTGCACCGAGAGTGTTCGCTGACGGAGCCATTTCGCTTTGCACCAAATGACCCACTAGAGCAAGGTATCAATCAGCTGCTTATTCTTGATGCCGCCAACAGTTCTGTTGATATCAATACCTCCACGGTTCGCTACCAACACTGCACTATCAATGAGCTAGTTGAGAATTCAGCGCTGTTAAAAGAAGTGTTCGCACTGCTTGTACTTGCTCATTATCAAACATCTGCCAATGATTTCCGCCAACTGCTAGACGCCCCGGGGCAAAGAATCTACCTTGCCTTGCAAGGGCAACAATTGGTGGGGGTGGCATTAGTAATGCTCGAAGGAGACTTCCCCCTGCAGTTAGCCGCTGAAGTTGCTCAAGGTAAACGCAGACCTCAGGGCCATATGCTTATACAAAGTTTGGCAACGCTTGCAGGCGAGGCGAAAATAGCAGCGTTGAAGGGCGCAAGAGTATCTCGCATTGCCATTCACCCATCTGTACACCACCTAGGGTTAGGCAGTGCGCTCATCGCCTACATCGAAAAAGATCTGATAGATTTGAACGTTGATATCTTTGGTACCAGCTTTGGTGCACATGCGTCATTAGTACAGTTTTGGCAGCGCGCTGGAATGAAAACCGTAAAGCTAGGATTTAAGAAAGACCATGTCAGCGCTCAACACAGTATATTGATGGTCAAGACGCTAAGCCGATACGCGAGTGACACCCTGACATCATTGTATGTAATGTGGCAGCGCGACTTACCAGAAGTGTTGGCGTACTTTTTCCCGCATATAAGCAACAAATTAAAGGATAAGCTGGAGAAAGAATGCACTCACAGTGACTGTTTATTGGATGATGCCAACACTTTGGAGCGGTTTTTAAAAGGTGAATTATCATTTATTCAGCTCTATGCCCCATTAAAGCGTTATCTTGCAGCATCACAACAACGTATTCATGCATTACCGCAGGCACAACAAGATTTTATTGAGCAACTCTATACACAAAACAACGCGTCTATCATGTCTGTGTATAGTAAGAAACAGTTCCAAAGCGCTTTGATGACACTCGTCGAAATCATTGTTGAGGCCCATCACGACTAGCTATTTCAGTGCACTGATCGCGCACCAACTACCTCTTTGCCGTTTCATAGTAAATTTTGAGTTAATTCACTGTCTTTGTGGTGAAAATATTCATCTAAGCTAAGCTTTATACCAAGATCAATAGAATTGAAAACAGCTAATGGACTTTGTAAATTTCCGCGTAGGCAGCAAAACCATCTCTCTGAAAATTCTCGATATTCTTTTTACCGAGAGGTATGAAGATAACTTAACTAGCTTGCCTAACGAAAACCCCAGTTTTCTGGGTGTTAAAGATTACATGGATACACCGACCCCCATCTTTGATTTAGGTCTGATGCTAAATCGAGAATCGACTAAAAGTGCCAATAGCGCCTTAGCTGAATCCATTGAGCAATACATGCTTCTCAACAATAAATGGTTCCGCTCACTCGAAGATGCCGTTAAGCAACAACAACCCATGACCAATGAGTTCGATGAAGCGATGCGAAAGTTCATCAACTGGTATGAAAATCAGAATGTTCAAGACACTGATTTAAAAGACATGTTCAAACGTTTGGCTGTGCCACATCAGCACATTTTAGAACAGGCAAAAATAATATCTGGCCTGACTCAAGACCAAGCAATTGCCCTTCTAAACAAAGAGAAACGTAACACCATGGCATTGATAACTCGCCTTTTAAGTTCAGCCAAAGAGTTACTGATCTTTAACCACAAACCCATCATCGTTTATACAACTAAAGATGGTAAAACCCCTTACATAGGTTTATTAGTAGATCGCGTTGAAGACAGCATAAGCGTAGACCAAAGCGATGTTAAGTCGTTGAGTGAGCTCACATCCATCGGCTTTGAAGTAGATAGAGAGACAAAACACATGATGGCTGGGTTGATTAAACTTGAAGATAGTCACTCTCTTATTATTGAGCCAAGTGCCATATTCCGGCCTCAGCACCTATCTCATGAACCAGAAGAAACTGAAGCTTACGGGCTTTTCTAATTTACGATCCCGCAAACGCAAAAAACCCGCTCATAGAGCGGGTTTCTTTAATTTAAAGCCTGGTGATGACCTACTTTCACATGGCAAATGCCACACTATCATCGGCGCAGTTCCGTTTCACTTCTGAGTTCGGCATGGGGTCAGGTGGGTCCAGAACGCTATTGTCACCAAGCAAAGCTGGTTACCAATCGCTGTTGCAATTAGTATTAATTCGGAAAGCTGCTCTTTATTTCAAAGTAATAAGTAATCGTCTACTTCAGTCTTTAATTTCTAACTTCTAACTTAACAGTCTCACACCATTTTGGCGTTGTATGGTTAAGCCTCACGGGTAATTAGTACAGGTTAGCTTAACGCCTCACAGCGCTTCCACATCCTGCCTATCAACGTTGTAG
>NZ_JBMMUF010000015.1:0-42310 GCF_049257235.1 Pseudoalteromonas maris | reverse complement strand
CGGCCCCGACTAGGCGTCCCCAACCGATGATAGTGTGGCATTTGCCATGTGAAAGTAGGTCATCACCAGGCTTCAATTTAAAGAAACCCGCTCTATGAGCGGGTTTTTTGCGTTTGGGGTTTAGCGAATCCACATCAGACAGTTTATACCAAGCTATAACTCTCGAATCGCTGAGCCTTTTATATAAGCGGTGGCACGGTTCAGAGTGGTTTCAACAATACGTCCCTGTAGCTTGGTTACATCGGTCATCCCTGACCTCACCTCAGTAAGCTGCGAAGCGGTGCTTCGGTCTTACTTCGCCTTATTCAAAGAAACCCGTTGCAGCAATGCAGCGGGTTTTTTGCTTTGTGGCGTTTAACGAATCTACATAAAACAGTTTAAACCAAGCTATAACTCTCGAATCGCTGAGCCTTTTATATAAGCGGTGGCACGGTTCAGAGTGGTTTCAACAATACGTCCCTGTAGCTTGGTTACATCGGTCATCCCTGACCTCACCTCAGTAAGCTGCGAAGCGGTGCTTCGGTCTTACTTCATCTTTATTATTAAGCGTAATTTCACACTTCAAGAACTAGCTTTATAAGATACGCTTACGTGTTCTAACAAAACCTTACAAACAATCATTTGCTAATTTGTTATAAAAAAAGGTAAATATACTAGTTGGTTAGGAAATACTATGAGTCTAGTAGTGCAGCTAAACAGAACAATCTATATCTATGCGCCATACATGCTAGTGGTTCTGCTGGTATGTGTATGCACGCCTTGGGCTCAGGCTAATGCTCCTCAGTATGTCTCGCCAAGTGTTGCGCATGATTGTACGGGGGTCGAAATAGCAGAAATTGATCCGGAATCGTTAACCAAAGAAGAGCGGATTCTACTTATGGAGAATGCGCTCCTAGACTCAGTGAACCGCTACAGTACGTGTTTGCAAAAAGTGCAAACAGAGATGGCGCAATCACAATCCCAAAGCGCGGGGCAAGATGTGAGTGAGGCTCAAGATGCTTCGAATACGCCCGCAGAGAATAACAGTCTCACTGCGCAGCGCCCTGCCAACGAGACTCACTCCACCATGGATAATGCGTCCTCTAGTGAAAAAGAAAAGCGTGAAATTGGTGCCGGCCGTGAGCAGCAGGTTGTAGCCCCCAAAGACAATGATTCAATAATTTGCACTATGCTCTATGAAGAAATTCAAAGAGAAACAAATGACGCAACGCGCGATGCGCTCATTAAGCAGTATAAAGACTACAACTGTACAAAGTAGTGAAGGTATAACGTTATGAAGCTAAGTGAATTAAATAAACTTTTAGTCTTGGTGGGCGTATTGATATTTGGTCTGAGCGCATGTCAGTCAACATCTACGTCACGTTCAGATATGTTAAGTGTTGGCCCTACTCCCGTCGGTCCACAGGCACCTTCAAGTTATGAGCCGAGCAAAAAACAGTACTCTGGGACGTTTTTAGATGTTGCGGTGCCCGTGTTTAATCCTGGTTTTCCTGTTGATAAGCGCACTGGTGATGTTGATTACGATGAGTTAGATGAGATGGATATTTGGCCTCAACTACGTCGTGCAGAAGCCAAGCGTTTTGCGGTGGAAACTAAACGTGCGATTGCCAATACTCAGGCGTTTGGTTCAGTGTCTGCGGTGCCAGATGCTAATACCAGTGCCGATCTTTACGTGCTCGGCACTATCTTGCACTCTGATTCTGAGGTCGTGCAATTAGAGGTCACGATTGTTGATAGCTCCGGCGAGCCGATAGATTCGAGAGAATTTGAGCATCAGGTTTCTAAGAGTTTTTTTCGTGACGCGCTAAATCAGGACAAAGATCCCTATGAACCCGTGTTTAATCAAGTAGCTGATTACGTGTACGAGTTGATGCGCAAGATACCTGAGTCGCAAAAGCAGGTAATTAAAAACACGACCCTTATCCGTTATGCAAATTACTATTCCCCTGAAGCATTTGGTGACTACCTTAAAGTGTCAATCGACAAAAAGAACGGGACTCGCTTTTACAAATACGAATTAAACGCCTTGCCAGCTGAGAATGACACCATGATGCAGCGTGTAGAAGTATTGCGTAACCAAGAAATGTTATTCGTTGATAGGCTACAAGATCAGTTTGATGCATTCCAAAAGCAAACCGACAATCCGTACCGAGATTGGCAAGAGGAGACGCTCCCTGAAGTGATCCGTGCTCGTGAAGCACTCTCAGAGCGAAATGCGAAGGCTGTACTAGGTACCATAGGTTTTATCGCCGCCTTAGCTTTGGGCAATAACAGCTCATCCAATTCAACGTCGGTTGCAAAAACGGTGGGCGCATTGGGCAGTGCGTGGTTGCTAAAAGATGCATATAAAGCGAATCAAAATTTACGTGTTGCCTCTGCGGTGATTGACGAAATGGGACAAGGGCTTGACCTGACGCTAAGCCCACAAGTGATGGAGTTTAACGAGCAAGAAGTAGAGTTATCAGGTACTGCAGCTGAGCAATACTTACAGTGGAAAGCACACCTAAAGAAAATGTATCAGTTAGAAACTTCAGCAAATTAGTAGTACAGGTTTAATTGATAACTGGATTGGGTCATACGAGTGTCAGAAAAACAGCAACAATCAACGCTAGATCAACAGCTTGAGCAACAACAAATTGCGCAAGAGACGCGAGTAAACCATCTAGTGACTATCATAGCCGTACTGGCTTTGGTTTTTTTGGGAGCCGCTGCTTTTGTGGTCTTAAACTCTGAGGATGCAACTGCGCCTGTAAACGTTGAATCGATTGACACAGACAGCGCGCCTGAGGATATCTCGGGTATCCGCAATCAAGTACAACAAGCGATATTAGAGTTTGAGCAGCAATACCAATCTTTGTTGAGCAATGAACAGGTTGTGGCATTTGCCCCGGAGCTTACACAACAGACTCAATATACGTTTGAATCTGCTCTACACGCATTCGCTCGCAGTGACTTTATAAGCGCGCAACAGCAATTACAAACGAGTACGCATTTAGCGCAACAGCTAAGTCAACAATGGATGCTGGCAGTTGATAGTTGGTTTGAACAAGCCGAAAGTGCGCTGAGCCAACAAAGACCACAAGAAGCCCAGCTTTACCTCGATAGGATGCGCAGCCTCAATGATCAAGATGAGCGCATCAGTACGTTACAGCTGCAAATTAACCAGTTTGATAGTGAGCAAGCACTGCAAAGGGCGTATGACACTGCTGTAGTAGAGCGCAATTTGCAAAAACAGGTGGAGCTGTTAGAACAGCTTGTTGCTTTGCAGGGGCAAGACAGTACTGCTGCGCAAAAGTTGGAGGTTGCCCAACAGACTCTAAGGCTACAACGGATCAGTGCCGTTACTGAGCAGGCGCACGTGGCGCTTCAGCAATATGACTTTGGCGGCGCACAAAATGCGATAAACCAGCTTAAGCAGTTACAAGCAAACACACAGACGATTACCGTGCTAGAGCAGCAGTTGCGCAAACAGCAGCGTCAACTAACTACTGAGCGTACTCGCGAGTTGGTGCTTGATGCCAGCGAGAAGCAACAATGGCAAACCGTACTCACGTTAGCTCAGAAATTTCTTCAAGAGGCTCCCGGCGACAGTACTATCACTGATCTCAAGGTGCGTGCTGAACAAGTGCTCAGCGCACACCGCACCCTCAATACATTTGCGCTACGCCCTGAGCGCCTGAGCGATTCAGGAATACGTGCGCGCGCCGAGCAGGCAATAACGCAAGCACAACCACTCAAGCAATTTTCGAGTGCATTAAGTACAGTCATAGATTCTCTCAAAAGTGAAATCGACTATTACACACGGCCCGTTGCAGTCACATTGGTATCAGATGAAAGCACGCAAGTGCATATTATAGGGGTGGAACAGTATGGCGCATTTGCTACCAAGCAAGTGTCATTGTTGCCAGGTAGCTACACGATTGAAGGGCGTCGTGCTGGTTATGTTACGGTGAAAAAGAATGTACAAGTCACGGGTGATACACCGATTACGTTTAGCATCGCCTGTACAACAAGGATTTAAGACATATGTCAGAGTTGGATTCACAATTAAAACAGCGGCAAAAGAGCTCCAGACTCCCTCTTTTATTGGGCGCTATGGCAAGTTTGGTTGTGGTGGTTGTTATTGTTGTTTATCTATTTGTGGTTAAAGGTCATGCAATTACGGTAATACCTCAAGATGTGCAAGAGTCGGTATCTGTGCGTATTGAGTCTGGCGTGGGCTTTGTATCAGACAATGTAGTTTATCGCTTCGGTGCGGATGTCACCGTTATTGTCTCAGCTCCAACTTATTTCGATGCTAAACAAAGAATTACAGATACTAGTGCGAGCGTAATTGAAGTGACGCTAACGCCAAAGCCGGGCATCCTAGTCGGCACAGTGTCACAGGAGTTGGGCGAGCATACTGTGTGGGTAGTAAATGGGCGTTTAGTGGCAAAAGGCGCACAAATTAGTGAGCCGTTGGAGGCAGGTGAATACCGCTTAAGTATCGAGAACCCTTATTTTCAATACGACGAGCAAGAGATAACGCTTGAGCGCGCAAAGGAAACTGTCATCAGCGCACAATTGCTGCCCATAGAGGGGGAGTTTAATATTACGTCAATCCCCCAAGGCGCAGAGGTTTATATTGATGGCGTATCGAAAGGTCGAACGCCTGTAGTGCTCGCCAGTGCGGGGGGGCGTTATAGCATTGAACTCCACAAAGCTGGCTTTGAGCCAACCATCGAGCAGGTGGACGTGACCGTGTCTGCCAAAAAGGTCGTGCGTGAATATCGACTGCAGCCGCAGCAGGCATTTTTAGATGTATCGGTGAGTCCTGAAGGGGGTCGCTTATTCATTGATGGCAATCTCGTGCAGCCGGGCACCTTATCTGTTGATGCCAATGCCATGCACACAGTGCGTTACGTTAAGCCGGGCTACTACAGCTTTAACTCCAAAGTTATCTTGGAGCCTAAAGAGAAAAAGGCCTACCCCATCCAGCTAAAGCCTGAGCAAGGCAAGGTGACTGTTACAAGTAACATTGATGCGGATGTATATATCAATGGCAAGGTGGTAGGTAAAACGCCAATCACGCAAACATTAGCCGCTTTGGAGCACGAGATAAAATTGGTGAAAGATGGCTATCGTACAGTTACTAAAAAAATCATCCCAAGTGCCAAGCACGCTTCACGTATTGATGTGACCTTATTGCGTGAGTTTGACGCCCGTCGCCAAGAAGGTCGGCCTTTGTTTATCTCTTCGCTCGGTATCGACATGCAGTTATTTAACATGAGCGCGTATACCATGGGCTCCCCAGCAAATGAAATCGGACGCCAACGTAATGAGTTTGCGGTGCGCGTTGATTTTTCTCGCCCGGTATGGGTTGGTAGGCATGAAGTAACGGAGGCTCAATATCATGCCTTTGACAATAGCGTGTCAAAGTCACAGTTACCTGTTACTAATATCAGCTGGATACAGGCGGCAAAATATTGTAACTGGTTGAGTGAAAATGAATCCTTGATGCCTTATTACCGCATCAGTAATAACCAGCTTGTTGGTATTAATCCTCAGGCGCGTGGTTACCGTTTACTGACAGAAGCTGAATGGGAGTGGTTAGCGAAAAAAGCCAACCGAGCAAGTGCCACGAAATATGTCTGGGGTAATAGCGAACGTTTACCCAAACAAGTCGGTAATTTTGCGGATGAGACACTCAAATCGAAACAGCCATTCTATTTTGATGACTACACAGATGGCTATACCGGCAAGGCTCCTGTAGGAAGTTTTCGAGCCGATAAAGCAGGTCTGTTCGATTTGGCAGGAAACGTGAGCGAGTGGGTGTTTGATGCAAGCTCTTATGTGACCCCAGATCTTAATAAGGTGCACTTTGATTATCTTGGCCCAGCAGCAGGGGGTAACCGTCTCGCTAAAGGCAGTCATTATCAATCTGGCAGAATGCAAAGTCTTCGCAACGCACTGAAAATTGTTCCTGATGGACCCAGTGAGACCATCGGCTTTCGCATTGCACGATATGAGAGGTAACAATGAAACGTAAATATCTCGTGATTGCTATATTGTTAATTCTTGGATGTGGCCTTGGCACCGCGGCGATTGCTGCAAAAATTAGTCTCGACTCGCCCGCTACTTTCCCCGTTGATATATAAGGATGTCATAGATGGCTACTGATAATACTCGCATGAACCTGCCGCCGTTAGTTTCTATGGCTGTATTTATTGCTACCGTAGTAGTGGTTCACCTTATTTATCAAGGGCTCATTCGCCCCGCGGCAGAGGCGGCTATTGCTGCATATGGTGCTGGTGCAACGGCTAATGTATGGGTCATTTTAAAAGATGCAGAGCAGCAGGCATGTGTCACGCTGGGCTTGTTTTGTTTAATACTGATGAGCTACAAATATTACCGTATTGTATCTAAAGAAGAGCCAGTATTTACGTTTGATTACCTCAAAACTTTCCCAAAAGATGAACCGCTTGATGTCGATGGCGCACTGGCATATTTAGAAGAAGGTGAAAGTGCGAAAAATAGTTCGGTAGCGACTTGGATTAACTGTTTACGTCGTTACAAAAACACCAACAATGTGCAGCATGCCGCCGATGCAATTCGTGACAGTGTGGAATCGTTAGGAGCGCAACTTGAAGCCGGTAATGCCATGATCCGCTATTTTATCTGGGCCATCCCCAGCATCGGCTTTGTGGGGACGGTCCGCGGCATTGGCTCTGCACTGGCTAAGGCTGAAGAAGCTGTAGCCGGAGATATTGCAGGCATGGTTGATAAGCTCGGGGTTGCTTTTAACTCTACCTTGGTGTCATTACTGCTTTCTATCTTATTGATGTACGTGTTGTTTCATTTGAATAATCGCCAAGATGAAATGGTGCTCAAGACAAAAAACAACTGTGAGACCCATCTACTGACTCATTTGCATAAGTAACCGCGTATGCAAAAGCGTCGCACGGAAGAAGGGTTCAACTTATCATTTTTAGACGTCATGGCCTGTGGCTTAGGTGCGGTATTGATGATCCTTATTGTGGTCAAGTTTCAAGCCAGCACTGATGCACCAAGCACGGAAATTGAACGCTTAAAACACGAGCTGGCCGCCACACAACAGCAAGCACAGAGCTTGCAAAAAAAGGTCTCTATTGCACAACAGTCATTTGCGCAAACAGATGCCCAAAACAGTGATACACAACAGCAAATTGCAGCCCTTGAGCTTGTGCAACAAGCAACTAAGCAAGCGTTAAGTGAACAGCGAGCAGTGGTGGCTGATTTGGAATCAGCCGTTGCGGCAGCAGCACCATTGCAGGTCGATGATCCTATTCAGTTACAAGGCACGGGTGAAGAAAATTACTTACTAGGTTTGAAAGTTGAAGGGCGGCGTATTGGCATTATGATTGATGCCAGCGCATCGATGACCGATGAGCAGCTGATTCAGATTATCCGCCGTAAAATTGGCCCAACAGCCCAAAAACAGCAAGGGCCCAAATGGCAGCGCACCAAGCGTGTAGCTAAATGGATGCTTGCACGGGTGCCAAAAAATGCGCAAGTGAGCGTGATTAGCTTCAATTCCTCAGCACAGGTGTTGGGTAATCGTCCAGTAAGCTCTGCCAAGGTGCAAAGTAGCTTACAGGCAATTGTTAATGACATCGATGCCTTGGTACCACACAATGGCACCAACTTGTATGGCGCATTACAAACCATGCGCAGTACGTTTGCCGATCTTGATGCGTTGTACATCATCACCGATGGTTTACCTACCATGCTTAGTGCGGTGCAAGGCTTTAGAGAGACTAAAACCTGTAAACCGCTGACGGGAAATATGAAAACCATAGATGGTGATTGTCGTGCCCGCATTCACCAGTTCAGCATTGCTCAAGTTGCGCCAAAAGTACCTACGCATATTGTGCTATTGCCTCTGGAAGGTGACCCCTTAGCACCTGCCTTGTATTGGAACTGGGCGAATAACACCGGTGGTACCATGATCAGCCCTGCGCGGAGTTGGCCATGAAACGCAAAGAGCCTATCGAAATATTTAGCCTATCTTTTTTGGACATCATTTCGTGCGCATTTGGGGCGGTGGTGATGCTGATTCTCTTAGCAAAAAATGGTGAACAAGACGAGTATCGACAAGACTCCCCAGAGGTGAGCCAAGTAGCCACCCTGATCAAAGAGGTCAATACTTCACAGCAAAATGTGGTGCAATTAGAACAAGCATTAAGTGCAGCACAACAGCAGCTTGCAGCGGCGCAAGCTGTGTCTGCAAGTAATGCTGAGCAAAAACAAGCGCTCGAGACGCAAGTGGCGCGAGCTAAAGATAATGTGCAACAGCTTACTGATGCTGCAACAGGGTTAGAACAAACCTTGCTCGAGCGTGAGCGTGCGGCTATTAACGCGGGCAATGCGCAATCTCGTGATGATGAAGTAGGCGGTATTCCTGTTGATAGTGACTACGTGGTATTCATTATTGATACTTCAGGGTCAATGAAAACCATGTGGCCTCGGGTGCTAAATACGCTAGATGAAGTCCTTAACAATCACCCCAAAGTTGAGGGGTTTCAGGTGCTTTCTGATAATGGTGAAGTGTTGGGAGGCAGTGCTCTAGGTTCGTGGCGTAAGGACTCAAAAGCGCAGCGCTTAGGCGTATTAAGGGGCTTGCAAGGATGGAATGGTAGCTCCAATAGCTCTCCAGTAGAAGGTATTGAGGCGGCACTGAGAGCGTATAGCCGCTATCAAGGGAAGATGGCTTTGTATGTGTTTGGCGATGACTTCACGGGAATCAGTTATGACAGCACATTGGCACAAATCAACAGGTTAAATCGTAGCGCTTCGGGGGCATTGATTGCGCGTATTCATGCGATTGCGTTTAAGCGTAATATGGGCGCGACGCCTGATATGGTGAAGTTTTCTACCTTGATGCGTGAGGTTTCGCGGCACAATAACGGCACCTTTATGGGGTTGTAGTTTGATCCACTCGCATGTTGCCAAGGTATAACCTTTTTTGTCATTACCGAAAGCATGTTTTAATGTGCTTCGTACTTTCAAGACATTCAGCAGTTTATGGAAAAATATCAGTCTATTTATCAGCGCGCGTTAGAGCGAAATGGCTCAAAGGCGCAGCTTGAAGCCTTGCTCAATAAACCTCGAACTACCGCTGAACTCAAACAGCTAACCGATGATGATTGGCTGGAGGAGTTTACGAGAAAGATTTTTCAAAGTGGTTTTTACTGGTCTGTGATTAATGCCAAGTGGCCAGGATTTCGCGAAGTATTCTGGGATTTCAATGTAGAGAAATTGCTGATGATGCCGCCTGAGATGCTTGAACAAAAGGCCAGCGATGAGCGCATTGTCCGTAATTTTAAAAAAGTGCAGACCATTCCTGAAAACTGTTTAATGATTTTTGAAACTGCTCAAGAACATGGCAGTTTTGCAGATTTTGTTGCTAATTGGCCAGTCGAAGACATCACGGGCTTATGGCTATACTTGAAAAAGCATGGATCTCGCCTTGGCGGTAATACCGGATCGTTCGCTTTGCGTGCTCTGGGCAAAGATACCTTTGTGTTGTCTCGTGATGTCGAGGCGTACTGCCGAGCGAATGAAATCATTGATGGTGGGCTACACTCAAAACGGTCACTAGATGCAGTTCAGGCATTTTTTAATGACCTTCAGCAGCAAAGTGGTCGCACATTACAAGAGCTGAGCAAGCTTGTTGCCTACAGTGTGGGTGATAACTATGTCGGCTTTGAGTCCAGCTAAGGACAACAAGGATAGCTATGAAGCTAGATAACCCCTACCAGAGAGTCTCTGGGCTTTGTCACGAAGCCAAGGTGCAAGATTTTACAGGCACACATATTGTGTTGTGGAACACACCATTAGCGCAGCAGTTAGGGTTGCCAGAAGATGAGCTTACTAAGGCGCAACTTGCAACAGGGCAAGCGCACCCACATGCATTCGCATTAGCCTACGCAGGGCATCAGTTTGGTAACTACGTGCCTTTATTGGGTGATGGCCGCGCACACCTGCTTGGAGCAGTAGCAGGCAGTCAAGGACAAAGCTGGGATATTCAATTAAAAGGCTCAGGGGCAACCCAATTTTCACGCGGTGGCGATGGCTTATGTGGCATTGGCCCTGCGGTGCGTGAATTTATAATGAGCGAGGCTTTGGCTGGCCTCAAGGTACCCACTACTCGCTGTTTAAGTGTTGCTCTGAGCGGTGATACCGTAGTGCGTCAAAAGCCTAGTGCGGGGGCGATAGTTAGTCGCGTTGCAAGTAGCCATATCCGTGTAGGTAGCTTTCAGTTTCTAGCAGCGCAACAAGATATTCAAGCGCTAAGGGAGCTGGTTGATTTAACCATCTCTCGTCACTACCCTCAATTAGCTCAGTTGCACGCAGATGAACAGCTTTTAGCGCTATTTTCAGCCGTCATGGATAGGCAAATTGAGCTGATAGTCAGTTGGATGCGTATTGGTTTTATTCACGGTGTGATGAATACCGATAACACCTTAGTCAGTGGCGAAACAATTGATTATGGCCCATGTGCGATGATGAGCCAGTTTGACTTTAATCGAACGTTTAGCTCAATCGATCGTCACGGTCGTTATGCCTATGGTAATCAACCCCAAATAGCGAGTTGGAATTTGGCGCGTTTTGCTGAGACGCTCATTGATTTATTTACTGCACCTCAAGAGCAGGTGGTCGAGCAGTTAACACAACGCTTAAGCCAATTTGGTGAGCTGTTTAATACTAAGCTCAAAACTATGTGGATGCACAAACTTGGGTTAATGAGTGACGATGAGCACGTAGATGAGCTCATCAATGAATTACTCGTTGCTATGCAGGAGCAACATTTAGACTTTACCAATACGTTTGTGGAGCTAACTGCGTACTGTAAACAGCAAAAAGATGCTTTAGTGGAAATACAAGCGCCGCTGGTGGAATGGTTGCGTAAATGGCAGGGCGTGGTTGATCAGCATCTTGAACAGAGTGCCGCCTTGATGAGTGTGAGTAACCCGCAGGTTATTCCGCGCAATCATCAGGTAGAAGCCATCATCGAGGACTTCGAGCAACAAGGTTACAGTGATAAACTCGCGCCATTATTAACTGCGTTAAAAGTGCCTTATTCTTTGCAAGAAGAGCATCGTTATTTACAACAGCCGCCGGCTTCGAATGATGAAGACTACCAAACGTTTTGTGGTACCTGATGTTATTAGCAAAAAGCCCGAGATAAACTCGGGCTTTTTGGTGTTTACAATAGCTGTTTTAGTTCGCTTGAGCGTAGGCTTCTGCCTCACGCCATACACGCAACATATTCTCACCAAGGATTTTCTTAATATCAGCGTCGCTGTAACCACGATCGAGTAAACCTTGAACTAGGTTCGGGTAGGTCGATACATCTTTTAAACCTACAGGCAATGAATCACCAACACCATCATAGTCTGAACCAATACCAACATGTTCAATGCCAATAAGCTTAACAACATGGTCAATGTGATCTAGCACTTGCTCAAGTGTTGCAAATGGGAATGGGTTTTTCTTTCGAAATGCAGCGGTAAAGTCAGTGGTATCTTTGCCTGACTCTTTGGCTGCATCACGTGCTTCATCGCGACGGTCATACCAACTATTTGCACTGCTAGTTACGAAGCTAGAGCCAAAGTTAATTTGAATGACACCGCCATTTTTTTTCAGTGCAAGTAGCATCTCATCATCCATATTACGCTCAAAGCCTGGCGTATACTTACGAAGCGATGAATGTGATGCAATGACAGGTACTTTTGACAGTTCCATCACTTGGTAAAAGGCAGCATCGGAAATGTGCGATACGTCGATGAGCATGCCCACTTTGTTCATCTCAACAACTAACTCTTTACCAAATGGGCTCAAACCTTTCCATTTGCGACGAATATCGTAGCTAGAGTCTGAAATATGGTTGCTTTGCGAGTGCGCAAGAGTGATATAGCGAACGCCACGATCATAGAAGTGGTATAGGTTTTTAATATCACCTTCAATCGGTGAGCCATTCTCCATTCCCATCGCCAGCGACATAATGCCATCTTTGAACTGTTTTTCGACGTCAGCGACTGAATCAGCAATCGCGAATTTATCTGGCGCGCGATAGGCCAAGGCTTCCATCATATCAATCAACTGGTTTGCTAATTGGTAGCTTTTGCCTTTGCCCTCAAATTCCAAATTAGCTGGAATATAAATAGACATAAATGGCGTATTCAAACCGCCTTCAATGGCGCGAGGGTAGTCAAAATCACCACGTTCGGTTGCTTTGCTTACATCGTCCCACTGGTCATGAATGCGATAAGGCACATCGATATGGGTGTCGATTAGGATATTTTCTTTTGCCAGTTTGATTGCTTTTTCTGATGCGTGGTAGTCATCCTGCGCTGCAACACTTGTGCTGCCAAGTGCAATTGCCAGCGCCACACCAAGGGTGGTGAATTTCATAGTAGCCGCTCATTGTTATTATCGAATTAGGACCCCATTGTGGCGACATTTTATGGGTATGACAAGGATATGAGATTAAAGGAAATGAATATGAATGTCCGCAATGGGAAAGCATTTGTTATCCGCAACGTATTGATTTATCTTGGAATGAAAGGGCACTGTTTTTTGCGCTTTTGATATCAGCATTTAGCTTGGATTAAAAACGGAGTTTACATGAAAAATATTTTAGTCGGGATTACTGCACTTTTGTTGTCCACGTCAGCATTGGCACAAGAATCACAAATCGATTTAAAAGCCTTTGCACAATTGTATTTTGAGAAAATGGCGGCGACGCAGGCACCGGATGCGACAGTTAATGAGCTGGAGGAATACCTTTCGTTGCTTAAAGACGACGTGGGTCATGCGCATTTACCTTGGGTCACCGATGATTCGCGTACATCATCAGGCAAAGCTGAAATGCGCAAAGGCATGACGTTTTATTTAGGCGCACACACTGATTTCAGCGCAGAGTTGTTAGATGTATTCACTTTCAACCACTCTGCAATTGCCATTCGCTACAAAAATAATGCAAAAGGAGTTCACCCACAAAGCAACCAGCCTATCGAATACTCGCAGGTGATGATGGAAGTACTCGAGATGGAAGGTGACAAAGTGGCGGTGATTCGTAAGTATCACGAATAGAGGCGTACAAGGTTTGGTTTTTAATCGCGCTAATCGTTAGGTGCTGTTGATGCGTAAAACTCTGTATTGATTCAACACATTGATGTCACCGCGTTTTTATATGAACAAAATAAACCCTGCGAAACTACGCAACAGCAAATGGACGGCAGTCCAACCTCGCAACAAAGAAAAGCACTTTTTAGTGTCCGAGGTCGAATATGATGAAGATGGGAGTGTGATGAGCTGTAGCTTAGAGGCTGTGTATTCAAAAAATGAATATGCCATTGATTGGAAAGAGTTAAAAAATGCCGAGCAATGGTTGCAAGGCTGGAAGTGAAAGCAGCTCACATCCCATAATCCCGCTCGACTTTAGCGATCCGCAATTTAAACGCTGCGTACCACTTGTCGCGTCCAAGCTTTTGCGCTGTAAGGTGCTCCATATTCGCTTTCCAATTCTTTATTGCTTCTAAATCAGCCCAATAAGAAACCGTGATCCCCACTTCTTCACGAGCGGATTCAATGCCCAAAAAACCCGGTTGCTCCTTGGCCAGCTCAACCATTCGTGTGGCGGTATCACCATAGCCTTCATCTACATCAGTGCGCAACGACGTGAAAATAACGGTGTAATAGGGCGGTTTAGGTGTGCGTGCGATGAGTGACATGTTCTTCCCTTAAGCGTTTGTTTGCAGCCAAATAGTGAGTGCTAAGCAGTGCGCTTTGAGCATAACAGCTAAGAGTTGTGTGCGTATAGAGCTTATACTTACTTGTGGTTTAAAGTTTTGTACCCAAATGATACCATGTTCCTGTCATATACTATGGATGGGTAAATTATGAAGAATATGGATCTTTTCTTACACGCACATTCTTCTTTGATGGTGGTTGCCATCCTTTTTGCTTTTACAGTGATCCCGGTGAAAATAGGTGCAATGATTTTTGACGCTTTTCATCAGCAGTGGAGGCAATGCGCCATTGCTGCATTTTTAGCTATGATTGCGTCACTGATTGTATTATTTGCGCTCGGTGGTTCTAAAGTGGGCATTTTGACACTGTTCGGCGCCTATTTGGTGGTGTCTTACGTTTATTCTAAAGTGCTTGGCTTGGATTTTTCTTGGTCACTTATTTTTACTGTGTTTGTGCATGCGCTGCAAATAGGTGTCTTTCAGGGGCTCGCAGCGTTGGGGCTCTTGGGATAGCCAAATAGGGTGTTGTACAGGGAGTATTTCAGCTCCCTGTATTTATGAATTAGAATTCGTCTCTATCGATGTGATAGTCGCCTTCTTCGGTTTGCATTTGCTTGAATTGCTGCGCGCTCATGATGTTCACTTCTTCGTGTAGTTCAGAGTAAACAATCACGGCCTCCCCGCGTTTAATTTGCCCAAGGACTTGCTCTATTTTGGTATCGTTGTTTACTTCATTTTCGCCGTAATCGGTCCCTTCACGCAGAATAAATTGCTCAATCAAATTGATGAGGGCTTCTTTACTAAGCTCTTGGTAAGGAATAATCATACTTTTGCAAATTGCTCCGAAAAGTAGTGAGGGATGGTCTGTTCTAACCAAAACTCTGGCTTAAACCAACCACTGCAACTAATGAAGCCAACATGGCCACCTTTATTTGATACTCGTAAATCCACAGCATCCGACACATCTTCAGGGCGAGGCACAGCTTGTATGGCAAGCATGGGATCGTCTTGTGCGTGGATTAATAAAGTGGGCGTTACGATATGTTTTAAATAGGGCTTGGCACTGCTTTTTGCATAGTAATCTTCAGCGCCGTCAAATCCGTGCAAGGGTGCGGTGATAAGGTTGTCGAACTCCCATAAGTCATCAATCGCGTTTAGCTGCTGTGCGGTCATATCCAAGACGCCTGCTAGCTGGGGTAATTTTCGTGTCATGGACTTTTTCATGCGTCCAAGTAGGTAGTGCTGATAAACCTTTCCTAGGCTTTTACGAATGATTTGGCATGAACTTGATAAGTCATGAGGGGCACTCACCACGCTTGCTGCAACTAAACCACTTTGTTCACCTTGCTCGCCAAGGTACTTGGCCAGTACATTACCACCGAGCGAAAAACCCACTGCAGCAAGGGGTCTATTAGGGAATTTGTTCTGAAGGTAACGAATAAAGAAACCCAGATCTTGCGTTTCACCACTGTGATAAGCGCGTGCTTGACGGTTTGGTTTCCCAGAGCAATTACGAAAGTGCATAAGCACGGCATCAAGCCCTGCGTTTTGCAGTGCTTTCATCATGCCTTTGGCATAAAAGCTATCAATATTACCCTCTAAACCATGCAAAATAATAACAAGTGGCCTATCGGGCTGTGCTGGTTGTGCCCATGCTAAATCGAGAAAGTCATCATCCTCAGTATGGATGATTTCGCGCGCAACATCGACTTTGAATCCAGGACGGAAAAAGCGCGGCAAAATGGTTTGTAAGTGGCGGTTTGACATCCACCAAGCAGGGGTAAAGTGGTTAATCACTGAATATTTACCAACAAAGTCCGAATACATCGCGCACTATAGTAACAAAGTTTGTTGGTTTGCTCATTCCATGAATAAAAATAAAGCCTTCGCTAATACAAAGATTAGAGAAGGCTTTGTGCGTCGTGCTTAATTTGGTTAGCGATTAATTGGTGTGCATCAAGCTGGAATTAGCTTTGTTTTGGAACTTCAGCATCCATGACTTTTTTGATGAAGAAGCCCACGTAAAACAAGCAAAGTAGTACAACAACACTTAAAATGCCGAATGATAAAAATAGTACTGGGTCTGAGAAAAAGTCTCTGAAAAATACTTGCATGGTGGCGTCTCCTATTCCTTTGATGTGGTAAGTCTAAGATAGGAAATGCGGCGGTTATATGACCTAGATCAAGATTAGCTGCAGGTTAGTAACTCACCGAGTGCAGTGCTTGATCCAGATCATTTTTTAGCGGTAGTAATGCCTTTGGAAGGTAGTGCGTTAGGTTGTTTGGATGGGCGTGCGTCGTCATTGATAATGCATTACATGCCGCGATCAATTCTGCTTGCTGGTGTTTTTCAAACTCCAACTCAAGAGCGAGCATTTGCTTGCGCATATCAGCGTAGTGAGTGATATGTTGTTGCTCGCTTTTTAAGAATGCACGCACACTACGTAAAGGTTGCAGCGCGTGTTGATCAAACTCGTTTATTACGTCGGTGAGCGTCTCTAGTTGTACCGGTGAAATTGCTAGCTGGTGGCAGTCTAGATAAGCCAATAATAAGCACAGGTTGACGTTTAACCTATGCTCATTTTGCCAATGCAACAAGGTGTGTTGCACCTGTTCATTGGCATAGGTGTGCAAGCTAAATTGCCAAAATTGGCTAGCGCTAATTTTGCTCATAAAATTGTTGCTCTTGCTCTTCTAATTCACTCATCAGCTCAAGCAGTTGCTCCTCTACTTCATCCTGTTGCTTAGAAAGCTCACTTTGCCTCGCAAGCAGATCTTTGAGTTTGTCTTTGTTGCTCTCGTCATAGAGACTGTTGTCTGCCAGTTGCTCTTCCACTTGCGTAAGTTCGGGAGAGAGTTTATCCAGTCGCTTTTCAAGTTTATCGATGTCTTTTTTGAGCGGCTGTACTGACTTTCTAAATTCAGCTTCTTTGCGCTTTTGCTCTTTACGGTTAGCGCTAGAATGGGCCTTGTCTTCTAAATTAGTTGCTGGCTTCTCGCTTTGATTAGCCTTCAATAGCCATTGATAATAGGCGTCTAGGTCATAACCAAATTGGCTTACTTCCCCTTTATCTACCAAATAAAACTCATCGGCTGTGTTTTTCAACAGATGACGGTCGTGTGATACCGTCACCATGGCGCCTTCAAACCCTTGTAAGGCCATAACCAATGCATGACGCATCTCTAAGTCTAAGTGGTTGGTTGGCTCATCAAGCAGCAGTAGGTTTGGCTTTTGATATACCAACATGGCCAACACCAGTCGTGCCTTTTCTCCACCAGAGAAAGGTGCAACCGGTTCTAGCGCTTTATCTGCGACAAAATCAAAGCCACCTAAAAAATCTCGCAGTGATTGCTCTGTAGCGTGTGGATTTAAACGCTGCAAATGAGTGAGGGCACTGGCCTGTAAGTCGAGTGCCTCAAGTTGGTGCTGAGCAAAGTAACCCACACGTAAGCCTTGGTGGTAAAACACCTCGCCCGCTTGAGGCGCTAACTCTTGTGCGAGTAACTTAATGAGTGTCGATTTACCTGCACCATTGCGACCTAGCAGAGCAATTCGGCTACCCGGGACCAAGTTGAGTTTTATGCTGTGTAAAATAGTGGTGTCACCGTAGCCCGCTTGGGCGCCGTCAAGCGCAATCAGTGGATTAGGCAGCGCCTCTGGCTCGGCAAAGCTAAAATCAAAAGGTGAGTCGACATGTGCAGGGGCGAGTTTTTCCATGCGCTCTAGTGCTTTTACGCGGCTTTGTGCTTGCTTTGCTTTACTGGCTTTGGCTTTAAAGCGCGTAATAAACTTTTCCAGATGCGCGATTTGCTCTTGTTGCTTCTCAAACTGTGCTTGATGTTGTGCTAAACGTTCAGCCTTTTGACGTTCAAACTGCGAATAATTACCTTTGTAAACATTGATAAGTTGTTGGTCTATATGCCAAATTTCGCCCACCACAGCATCTAGAAACTCGCGGTCATGGGAAATTAGGACTAACGTACCGCTGTAGGCGCGTAAGAAACGCTCCAACCAATACACAGCATCCAAATCGAGGTGGTTGGTGGGCTCATCCAATAGCAATAAATCAGCACCGCGGATCAAGGCTTGCGCTAGGTTTAAGCGCATGCGCCAACCACCAGAGAAGTCACTCACGCTAAAATCAATTTGTGCGTTAGAAAAACCTAAACCATGCAGTAACTCACCGGCTTTTGCTTCTATGCTGTAGCCTTTCATTAGCTCGAGTTGCTGATGCACTTTGGCCTGGGTTTCACCATCCCCATGGTGTTCAGCACGTTTTAGTTCAGTGCGCAGCGCATAGTACTCAGGATGACCTTGTAGTACGTACTCCAAGGCACTGATATCAAGCGCTGGTGTTTCTTGTTTTACTGAAGCAATCGACCACTCTTTGGGGATATGTGCTGAACCAGCATCGAGTTGTAATTCACCTTTTAATAAGGCGAATAAGCTCGACTTACCACAACCATTACTGCCAACAAGGCCCACTTTGTGCTGTGGAAATAAAGTCGCACTTGCGTTTTTAAGTAAGCATTTTGCACCACGTAAAAGCTCAATGTCACTGATTTGAATCATAGTTACTGCACAGGGTTGAAATTAGCGCCATGATAACATGGAGTAGGCGTTCAAGAGGGAATTTTTATGATAAACTGACGTCCATATTAAGCCATGATGTAAAGGCTCAAGGGGTGGATTAAATGAAACAGAAAAAGCGCTTTATAGCAGGGGCGAGTTGCCCTAAGTGCGAGCAGATGGATACCATGATGCTGTATAAAGAGCATGATGTAGAAAAGGTGCAGTGTGTTGAGTGTGGTCACATAATGACCCAGCCAGAAAACGCCGTTCAAGCATCAACGCGTCAGTTTGAGCAAGTGATCGGCGTTTTTAAGCCAGAGTAAGCCTTTGCGCACATTAATAATGCGGTGGGGGCGGCTCTTGCTCCTGCGGCATTAATGATGAGCCACTTTGTACTTCTTTTAACTTCTCGCCCAGTAATTCCATTTGACGGCGCATTTTCGCCATTTGCTGTTGATGCGCTTTCAGTTCGTCGTTGAGAATATCAATTGTCTCATCTTGGAATGAAACTTTGGCCTCAAGGCTTTCAATGCGTGCTTCTAGGTTGTTCATTGCTTTCTCTTAATCTCAAAATACTCAGACAAACCACTTGAGCTTTCAGTGATCAGTTGATTATTTTCGGCAAATGCAACGGCAAACACCACTGCAGATTTAGGTTGGCTATTTGCTCGCGCAGCCACCTGATAATCGAGTACGCGTTCACCCGTATCAATATTCCACATTGCCAGCTCTCTGCTCGGTGAGCCTGTGGCTAACCACTTTGCGTCATCTGAAAAGCGCACGGCACTGAAGATTTTCTGGCGGGCAATATACTGCAAATTACTGTGCTGTGCACCTGTTGTGAGATCCCAAATACTTGCCTGTTTTTTGCTACCGGCGGTAAAAGCGAATCGGGCTTGGGGATCTAACGCGACTTGAGTGACGCGGCTCGCATGGTTGAAGCGGTAAACGACTTGTCCTGTTCGGGTATCCCATAAATACGCACTGTAGTCATTGCCACCCGTGAGCGCATAAAAACCATTTGGTGATAAGGCAACGGCGTTAATTTTCTCCTGATGGCCTAAAAACTCAATACGTCGACCCGTCGTTAAGTCAATGTGAACCGCAACACCATCAGCGCGGCCGTACATCACATATCGGCCTTTGTTACTAATGGCAATATCGCGGATATGGGATTGATTTATTTTGTAAAAACCCAAGTTTTCACCGGACTCTAAATCCCACACGGCAAACTCTTCTCGTGTGGCGGTCACTGCCGCATAACTATCGGCAGAAATATCCAGAGCCACAACCATATTCTGTTCATCTTCGCTCAAGTACCATTGAAATTTGAGCCCATTGACTTGATTGTCCCAGACAGCGACACCATGTTCTACTGAGGAGACAATACTGTAACGGCCATCACTGGAAATGGCGGCATCATACGCACCTGTTGCGGCATGAGGGACTTGTTTGGTGGCGTCAGAATGATGCGGCTGACACGCAATAGTCAGGCTTATCAAGGATGTAAGCAACAGTGTGCGAATAATTAACATAAATTTACAGGTGTCCCTTAACTCTGTGGTCTCAAGCAGTTAGACTAGTGGTCGAGATTTACTTGAATCTAGGATATTTTCCTAATTATTTCACTAAAGTAATTAGAAAAACAGCCTCAAGCTGGAGTTCGAATATAGGCCGAGTGATTTTTGAGGCTGTTATTCAAAATGTATTTTTATAACCCAAAGTTGGCAACGAACATGTTGCTGGAGATAGATATGAGAAAAACAATTAAGCTATCGCTGGTAGCGGCATCTGTATTGGCCCTGACAGCGTGTAATCAAGAAGCAGCTAAGCAAGAAACAGCAGAAGTAAAACTAGAAACTGAAGCTCAGCAGCAGGCTTATGGCATCGGTGCATCGGTAGGTACTTACCTTAACCGTGACCTTGCAGAGAAAAATGAGCTAGGCATTACACTTGACCAAGAGCTTATGATCCGTGGCTTTAAAGATGCGCTAGCTGGCGACAGCAAACTAGACGAAGAAAAAATTCGCGAAGTACTTACAGCGCTAGACACCTCTGTACGCACTAAGCAACAAGAAGCTGCGCAAGCTGCTGCTGCTAAGAGCAAAGAAGAAGGTGAAAAGTTCCTAGCTGAAAACGCGCAAAAAGAAGGTGTAATGGTGACTGAATCAGGTCTTCAATACGAAGTTCTAAGTGCGGGTGAAGGCGAGAAGCCAGCTGAGACAGACACAGTTAAGGTACACTACAAAGGCACATTGCTAGACGGTACTGAGTTCGATAGCTCATACTCTCGCAACGAGCCTACTAGCTTCCCACTTAACCGTGTGATCCCTGGTTGGACTGAAGGTCTACAGTTAATGCCTGTTGGCTCTAAGTACAAATTTACTATTCCTTCAGAGCTTGCATACGGTGAGCGTGATCTAGGTAAGATCCCAGCTAACTCAACACTTGTATTCGAAGTTGAGCTGCTTGAAATCGTTAAGCCTGAAACAGAGTCAGCTGATTCTGAATAATCAGAAGTGATAAAAAAAGCCCTGCATTGTGCGGGGCTTTTTGTTGTGTATTGAAAGATAAATAATTAGATATGATTGGTGTAGAGGTTATGAATTAGTTCGTCCTCTAGCTCAAAACGCGTAGTCAGCGCTTCTCCCAGTTTTGACAAGTCGTTGTCAAAGTTTTTCAATAAGTCGTCATTTTTCGCTTCAGCGTAATTGTCATTGAAATCTAGAGCAATGTCAGTTGTGGCTGAAATTTGCGGATATAATGACTGAGCAAGCTTAAGGCTGTCTTCACCTCGTAATTCACATTGCTTCACTATGTCATCATAAATTTCGAAATGACCCGCTGATAGGTAGTCCATTAACAGTTGGCAAAAACTTTGAATACAGGCTTGTTCTGGTAATGCTAGGCCATGCTTTGCATGAGGTGTACCTGCCAATGCGCAATATTGTACTAACAGCTCTTGGCGTTCCGCTAACCACTTATCTATGACGGTGTTACTGCCGCCCCATTTTTGCTGTGCTTGTTCCAACTGCGATAACATCTTTTTCTCCTACCCCCCGGTTGGCTATACCCCTATAAAAAGAAAATATTGCTCAAAGGTCAACCTATTTTTATTAATAAATTGTTTCAGGCTATAACACGTAACCCATGCGGGTACAGGGGTTGCGAGGAATTCAGGAAAAGAAAAAGCCACCGCAAAGGGTGGCCGAATTTCTTTAGCAGTCTCGTCAAGCGAGCTTCTTTTTATTATGTATGTTCTAACTTTTTATTATTGTTTTCTAGAACGGCATTAGTTATACCAAGGTCGTATAAGGCTTGCAAGTTTTTTAACAAATTTTTTTACATTTTTTTATAATTCTTTTCTTTTTCGATGCTGAAATTTTGAGCGAACCTGTGTTTTTATTGGGCTGAAGGAGATGTTTAGTGTTTTTGAACAAAAATGTAACTTGTTAACAAATATGCGAAAATCTTTATGTTTATGAAGTTTTTCATCTAAGGGGGTATTGACCTTCGAAGTACGCGTTTTGTCCAAATCAAAGGTCAACACGCCCAAAATTAAAGTGCTTGGGTATCACTTTTCTCTGCGCAATAATTTTTTCAAGCAAGAGAGCGAAGAATGTGTGTGCAAAGGCATATTTCAATGATCTATTTCATCATCGTCCAGACAGGTTGTGATAGAATTACCCGCAATTGAATTTGAATCGAGAAGTTACGCCATGAGCGAATTGAAAAATGATCGTTATTTACGTGCTTTAGCAAAGCAGCCTGTTGATAGAACGCCGGTGTGGATGATGCGTCAGGCAGGTCGATATTTACCAGAGTACCGAGCTACCCGCAGCCAAGCGGGCGACTTTATGAGCCTGTGTAAAAATGCCGAGCTCGCTTGTGAAGTAACCTTACAGCCGCTTCGTCGATATCCTTTGGATGCCGCTATTCTATTCAGCGATATTTTGACTATTCCAGATGCGATGGGTCTGGGTCTTTACTTTGAGACAGGTGAAGGTCCTAAATTTGAACGCCCTGTATCCAGTTATGAAGATGTCGCTAAAATCGGCATTCCAGACCCTGAAGATGAACTCGGCTATGTGATGAATGCAGTGCGTACAATTCGTCGTGAGCTAAAAGGTGAAGTACCTCTTATTGGTTTCTCTGGTTCACCATGGACGCTTGCAACCTACATGGTTGAGGGTGGCAGCAGCAAAACATTTGGCAAAATAAAGAAAATGGCTTTTGCTGACCCTAAAACATTACACTTACTGCTTGATAAACTTGCGGACTCCGTAACGAGTTACCTTAATGCGCAAGTTAAGGCTGGCGCGCAGTCGTTGATGGTATTTGACTCATGGGGTGGGGTACTCAGTCCTCGCGACTATGAGGAGTTCTCATTGCGTTATATGCATAAGATCGTCGACGACCTGATCCGCGAAAATGATGGTCGCAAAGTGCCTGTAACCTTGTTCACTAAAAGTGGTGGCCAATGGATTGAGAAGATTGCAGCAACAGGTTGTGATGCTATTGGTCTTGATTGGACTATTGATATTGCAGACGCAAAACGTCGCGTGGGCGACAAAGTAGCCTTGCAAGGTAATATGGACCCATCCATGCTGCATGCTTCACCAGAGCGAATTCGTGAAGAAGTAGCGAGCATTCTTGCTGGCTTTGGTGAGGGCAGTGGCCACGTGTTTAACTTAGGTCACGGCATTACACCTGATGTTGACCCTGAGCATGCTGGTGCGTTTATTAATGCGGTGCATGAGCTCAGTGCGAAATATCATAAGTAATGTGTGCTGACTACAGCGTAAAAATCCACGAAAAAGCCCGCTAATGCGGGCTTTTTTAATGAACGTCTGCAATTTTAATAGATTAGGCTGGTGCCATTGGCCATCATAGATGCTCGACCTTCCATTAACTCAAGGTAGTTTTGGGTTGGCCAGTTTCGGCGTTTTGCCTCATCGTAGGCTTGGCGCAAGTACTTTTCACCTTGCTCCATATGTCCTAGCTCGCTGTATGCTACGCCCAATACAGACAATAATGCCGGATGATCTGGAGCTTCGGCACGTGCCAGCTCAGCATACTTCAAGGCTTCTTCATAATTTCGGATTGATTCTTTGTCAGCAAAGGCCAATAACTTAGCGTATGAAATCATTGCTGGAAGATATTGATTATGCGTTGCTTTTTTAAGAATTTCTGCCGCTTTATCCAAATCGTAATGTACCGTCTCATAGTCCATTAACTTGGTGGCTAATTGATATTGAGCGCGCTCGTTACCACTTTCGCTTGCTGTTTTAAGCCAGTTAAATGCTTTCTTTTTATCTGATTTACACGCGGTACCATATTCAAAACAACGGACTAACCATAATTGCGCATCATAATTGCCATTCACTGCGGCTTTGTAATACCAGTCTAGGTGTTTATCTTTGCTGCCTTCAATCAGGCCAGCCTCAAGCATCATGGCATAGCGAGCCTGAGCATAATTGTTACCTTTGTCGGCTAACACCTTGAGTTTTTGTGAATACTCTTCTTTTTGCCCTTCATACTCTCGGCGATACGAATTGTTGGCAGACTTGTACTCAAATGTGTGAGTCAGTCCAAAAACCGCTTGAGGTTCGCCACTGTAATCGTTAGGCACTTTAAATTGCCACTGTAAAATGGCAGCAAGTGCGGCTTCGTCAATGACATCTTTAGGGAATGACGCAATCACTCTTGGGTTTACAACATTGCCTTGCTGGTTCACATCAAAGCTAACGGTTGACCAAGCGCCTTGGGTTAACTCGTAACCACTGAGGTCTAGTCCTTCTTTGTGTTTTACAGAGTAATAGCGGTAGTTGTGGCCTGATTTATCTTCAACAGGAACGAGAGCGCCTCTGTGGGCTTCATAGCCATATGCACTCGCCAGCGCTTTATATCTTTGTTTACCCTCTTTGCGCGATGGCACCTGAGAGCGAATATCGCGATAGCGATCTTTTGCTTCTTCATTACCAAAATCAATGGCGAGCATGTACCAAGAGAAGGCAGGGTAAATGTCAGCGTCTGTGCCAAGCCCTTGTTCATACATAGTAGCCAGTTTATACATGGCGTCAGCATGACCTCTTTGTGCAAGCTCTTTGTATTCATTAAACGCTTGCTCGTAATCTTGGTTCTCAAAATCTTTGTTAGCGCTGGAGTAGTCGGCAAATGCAGCTGCGCTAAATAGGCTTATTGCTGCACTTAGGCCCAGAGCAGAAGTTTTCATTCCCTTACACCTACTTTTTCTTATTTTAGAAACGAGTTTACAATATTTTTACAGTTGAACAAAGGATGAACTATAAAAAATGAGCCATAGGCTCATTTTTTAACGTGATAATAAATAGTGATTTGTTCTATATCACACGAGGCGATTCAGGCCATTTAGAGCTGCAACTCGGTAGGCTTCCGCCATTGTGGGGTAGTTAAAGGTAGTGTTCACAAAGTACTCAACGTTATTACCACCATTTTTTTGTTCCATAATCGCTTGGCCGATGTGGACTATCTCGGACGCACGTTCACCAAAGCAATGTACGCCCAGCACCTCTTTGGTTTCACTGTGAAACAGAATTTTTAAGCTCCCGACATCGGTGCCTGCAATTTGGGCTCTGGCAAGGTGTTTAAATTGAGCGCGTCCAACTTCATATGGGATTTTGGCTGCGGTGAGCTGTTGCTCTGTTTTACCTACTGAACTCATCTCTGGGATAGTGTAGATCCCAGCCGGAATATCAATAATGAGTTTGGCTTCGCACTCTCCACGCACTATTGCATCGGCACAGATGCGACCTTGGTCAAATGCCGCGCTGGCCAGGCTAGGATAGCCGATAACATCACCCACAGCATAAATGTTGCTTACATCGGTTTGGTAACTTTCATTAACCTTCAATTGTCCGCGACCATCTGCTTTCAAGCCGACCGCCTCAAGATTAAGGGAGTCAGTGTTACCAGTGCGGCCATTGGCAAATAGCAAGCAATCGGCTTTGACTCGCTTGCCCGATTTCATGTGCATGATAATGCCATCGTCACGCGTTTCAACGCGTTCAAACTCTTCGTTATGACGAATAAAAATCCCGCTGTTCCAGAAGTGATAACTGAGCGCGTCTGATATTTCATCATCCATAAAGGCCAATAAGCGATCTCGTGTATTAACTAGATCGACTTTAGTACCTAGCCCTTTGAAAATAGAGGCATATTCACAACCGATCACCCCCGCGCCATAAATAAGGATACGCTGAGGATCGTGTTGTAAGTTCAAAATAGTATCGCTGTCGTACACTCGAGGGTGTGAAAAGTCGATTTCTGGCGGACGATATGGACGCGAACCAGTCGCTATTACAATTGTGGGCGCACTTAACTGCTCAAATGAACCGTCTTGATGGCGCACATTGATCGTGTTCTTGTCTACGAAACTGGCATCACCTTGGAACAAGTCGATGCGGTTGCGCTCATAAAAGCTACTGCGCAAGCTCGATTGCTTCGAGATGACGGCTGAGCTGTGCTTCAGAATGTCGGGAAAGGTCAGTCGCCCTGGGCGTTCGGTAATGTGGAACAAAGGGTTAGACTTATACTCGATATAACGGCTCACGGAATGACGCAGTGCTTTCGAAGGGATCGTCCCCCAATGCACACAGCCGCCACCTACGTCACGCTGACGCTCAATCACTGCGACTTTTTTATTGCTTTTGGCCAAGTTCATGGCGGTACCTTCACCGCCAGGACCTGTGCCAATGATGATAGCGTCATATTGATATGACGCATCAGGTTGTGTCGTTTTGCTTGCTTTTTGCTTTGCCACGGTGACTCCTTTTGGCATTAACAATGGGCCTTACGCAAGCGAGAGTTCAGTTCTAACCAAGCTTGCTTTTGTACTTGCCAGGCATTTTCTAATTCATGGTATTGCTTCATTAAAGCGGATTTTTCGCATTGTTGCAGCATTGAATTCTTTTTCGCTTCAATGACCTGCTTTTGAACTTGGCAAAAATGCTGGAGCTTTTTGAGCAACATATCATATTCGCTTTGTAAAAGAGCGAGTTTCTCCTGTGCACTGTCCTTCTTTGCCAGCGTGACTTTGGTTTTCGCCATCAGGGTTTGTGCCTTAGCTAGCTCAATCCTGTCAATCGGTGTGCGTTTTAATTTTTTCGCTAAACCAAGGTATGCAAAAGTGCGGATCATCCATTTGGTTGGATCGTAATGCCACCAACGGATGCCATTGCGATAATCACTGGCAAATATATGGTGGAAGTTGTGGTACCCCTCACCGTAAGTCAAAAACGCCAAGAACCCGTTATCACGCGCCGTGTTTTTTTCAGTGTAAGGGCGCGATCCCCAAATGTGGGCGAGTGAATTAATAAAGAATGTGAAATGCTGCGATAGCACTAGGCGCAATAAGCCAGCGAGTAGCATCATGCCTAGGATGTCACCCAAGATGATGCCCAAAAGAAGTGGTAAACCGATGTTGGTTAATGCTGCAAGCTTTAGGTAATGGCGGTGTTGCCACATAACCACTTTATTTCTTTGTAAGTCGCGAGCATTACTGTAATTACCATACTCATCGCCTTGATAATTGCGCAACATCCAACCGATGTGGCTATACCAGAAGCCTCTTGTGGCTGCGTAAGGGTCTTTTTCTGGGTCATCAACTTTGCCATGATGCACACGATGGTCGCTACTCCAATGTAGGGCGCTGTTTTGTAATGCAAATGCACCGCCCAGAGCAAAAATAACTTCGATAACAGGATGAGCCTCATAGGTTTTGTGTGCCCAAAGTCTGTGATAGCCAGCGGTAATTGATAATCCAGCAAAAAACATACAAGCAATAAAAGCAATCCAGTGCGAGCTTGTGAAGCCAACTGTCAATCCATACCAAGGAACGAGCGTCACAGCGGCTAAAAATGACAGGGAAAAGAAGATCACATTGACCCATAAAATAGGTGGTTTATTCATGATAATTTAAATTCAGCGTACAGTTGTACGCTAAAATAGTGGTTCAATCTCTTGTCGTCAAGTATTAGACTTGAGTTTTTATTAGCTTAGGTGGCAATCATGGCCGGTGTTCGTGCCCAGCAAAAACTGAAAACTCGTCAAGCTTTGATAGAGGCAGCATTCAACCAGTTGAGTGCAGAGCATAGCTTTTCTAACTTGAGCTTGCGCGAAGTTGCTCGCGAAGCAGGGATTGCCCCCACTTCTTTCTATCGTCATTTCAAAGATATGAACGAGTTAGGTTTAACCATGGTTGATGAAGCGGGTCTTACGTTACGTCAACTTATGCGCCAAGCTCGTCAGCGTATAGCTAGTGGCGGCAGCATTATCTCGACCTCAGTGCTTACCTTTATGGAGTTTATTGATAATCAACCGAACCAGTTTAGGTTGTTATTGCGTGAGCGTTCAGGCACCTCTAAAGCGTTTCGTGCTGCTGTAGCACGTGAAATCAAACACTTTATTTTGGAATTGGCACATTACCTCGAGAGTGAGAATCGTTGTCCAAGTCAACATGCATACATGCAAGCTGAGGCCATGGTGACTATCGTATTCACCTCTGGTGCGGAGGCTCTCGACTTAGAGGGGCAATCGCGCGAAGAGTTAATTGAGCGACTCATTTGGCAATTGAGGTATATTTCTTTCGGTGGCCATCATTATGCGCAAAAAGTAGGCAGTTGAGATAAATACTAAAATAAAATTGTATTCGCTTAGATTAACCTCCTCAGAACTTGTCTCTGTGCAATCAAAGCCTATGTTGAATTAAAAAGGCTTGAAGTGCCCATAAATAGGTTTTATTTTTCTTTTAAGTCTATGTTTTACGCCATTTGGCGAAATTTTTATGCTTGCTTGCGTGTGTCGATTAGTGGTAAAAATGAGCCAGTTTAAAAATTAAAGAACACACAAGATGCAATTTATTCAGCCAATTACATTACTGCTAAACCTGCTGCTCATTGAGCAATACTGCGGGGCGTAGCGTTACGGCTGTGTAGATACACACAATAATGACCCCGCACTTCGCGGGGTTTTTTATTTGTGGCACTTAGCACTGAAAATGAGGAAATATGATGCAAGACAAGGTATGGATATTTGACACCACATTGCGAGACGGTGAACAAGCGTTAAAAGCAAGTTTGACAGAGGATGACAAACTGCAGCTAGCGCATGCGATCAGCCGTTTGAATGTGGATGTTATGGAAGTAGGATTTCCCGTTTCTAGTCCAGCAGATTTTCGTGCAGTTCAACGTATTGCTACGGAAGTCAGAAAGCCTGTTATTTGTGGCTTAGCGCGTGCTGTCGCTAAAGATATCGAGGCCTGTGGTGAAGCGCTTCGACCAGCTGAGCGAGGACGTATTCATACTTTCATTGCTACTAGCCCATTGCATCTTGAGCATAAATTACGAATGTCACTAGACAATGCCACTGAAATGGCCGTGAAGGCGATAAAGTTGGCGCGTAACTTCACCGATGATGTTGAATTTTCCTGTGAAGATGCAGGGAGAACGCCGCATGATGACTTATGCCGTATTGTTGAGCGCGCTATTGCCGCAGGTGCTAGCACGATAAACCTGCCAGATACCGTAGGTTACGTCACGCCAGATGAGTATGCGGCTATGATCCACCATTTGATGAATCATGTGCCTAATATCGACAAGGCGCGTTTGAGTGTGCATTGCCATAACGACTTAGGTTTAGCTGTGGCTAACTCTATTGCAGCTGTACAAGCCGGTGCGCGCCAAATTGAATGTACTGTAAATGGTATTGGTGAGCGTGCTGGTAACTGTTCACTTGAAGAAGTGGCGATGATTATGAAGATGCGCCAAGACCACTTAAAAGTGCACACAGATATCCGCAGCGAAGAAATTTATCGAGCCTCCCGTCAAGTCGCCAAAATCTGCAATATGCCGGTGCAGCCGAACAAGGCAATTGTCGGCGAAAATGCGTTTGCGCACAGCTCAGGTATTCACCAAGACGGCGTGCTAAAAGCACAAAACACATATGAAATTATGTCGCCTGAGAGCGTCGGCGTACCCAATAATCAATTGAATATGACTTCTCGTTCTGGCCGTCACGTTATTGAACATCGCTTGAGTGAATTAGGTTACCAAAGTGATGACTACGATATGGATAGCCTATATGAAAGCTTCTTAGAGTTGGCCGATCAAAAAGGCACAGTGTACGACTATGACCTAGAAGCAATGATCTATTTTAATCAAATTCGCGACAAAGATGACCATTATCGCCTCCAATTCGTGAATTCTGCGTCAAATTCACAGTCTGTTGCTAGCGCGACTATCGGTATTTGTGTAGCAGATGAAGAAAAACAAGAGGCGGCAACAGGCAATGGCCCTGTGGAGGCCTCATTTGCTGCACTTGCACGCTTAACGGGCATGGAAGTTGATGTCATTGAATATAACTTAGATGCAACAGGGCAAGGTGCAAGTTCACTCGGTCAGGTAGACATCATCGCAAAATACCAAGGACGTACCTACCACGGTGCAGGCTTAGCGGCGGATATCGTTGAAGCGTCTGTGCATGCCATGGTGCGTGTTTATAACATTATTCATCGGGCACAACAGGTGTCTAGCTTAAAGCAACAAAGGAAAGCAGGATGAGTCAAAAGAATTATAGCATCGCCGTATTAGCTGGCGATGGCATCGGTCCAGAAGTAATGGCTGCGGCTGAACAAGTGTTAGCAGCAACAAGTAAAGAGTTTGGCTTTTCTTTGAGCCTACACCATCACGCAGTGGGTGGATGTGCGATAGATGAATTTGGCGAAGCGCTGCCCGCCAGTACGCTTTTGGCATGTGAGCAAGCGGACGCTATTTTGTTTGGTGCGGTAGGTGGTCCGAAATGGGAAGGTTTACCGCCCGAACAACAACCAGAGCGCGCGTCGTTGTTACCCCTTCGCAAACACTTCGGCTTATTCTGTAATTTACGCCCAGCGCAGTTATTGCCTGCACTGAGTAGTTCATCGCCATTACGTCAGGATATCAGTGCTAACGGTTTTGACATTTTATGTGTACGCGAGCTCACAGGTGGGATTTACTTCGGTGAGAAAGGGCGCAGCGGTGAGGGTGAACAAGAATCTGCGTTCGATACACAAACCTATTCGCGCCAAGAGATTGAACGCATCGCACGCTTTGCCTTTGATGCCGCGCGCCTGCGCAGTAATCACGTAACGTCAGTGGACAAAGCTAACGTATTGGCCACAAGCGTGTTATGGCGTGAGGTCGTCAGTGAAGTGAGTAAAGACTACCCTGATGTGACACTGGACCATATCTATATCGACAACGCGGCTATGCAATTAGTGAAGCAGCCAAGCCAGTTTGACGTACTGTTATGCGATAACTTATTTGGCGACATTCTTTCAGATGAGTGCGCTATGATCACAGGTTCTATGGGGTTACTGCCTTCGGCAAGCTTGAACCAATCGGGTTTTGGCTTATACGAACCCGCAGGTGGTTCAGCACCAGACATCGCAGGCAAGGGAATTGCTAACCCTATTGCGCAAATTTTAAGTGCCGCATTGATGTTACGTTATTCACTCGGGCAGGATGAAGCGGCACGACGCATTGAAAAAGCCGTTGCAGAGGCGGTAGCGGCAGGTGTCGGCACGCCAGACATTTTCCCGCAAGGTGGTTTCACCACGCGTGATGTTGCAAATGCCATTGTTGAGCGTATTTAAGGAGTAACCTGTGGCACACACCCTTTATGACAAAATTTGGCAAGCACACACGGTGGCCAAAATTAATGAGCAAACAGACTTACTGTATATTGATCGTCACCTAGTACACGAAGTGACTTCGCCGCAAGCATTTGCTGGATTGCGTGAAAAGAACCGTCCAGTGCGTTGTCCGCAAAAGACCTTTGCAACGATGGATCATAACGTATCCACCAAGAGCCGATCATTGAATGCAGCCAGTGAAGTATCACGAAACCAATTACAGGCACTGGCGAAAAACTGTGAAGATTTTGGCATTGTGCTTTACGACTTAAACTCCATTAATCAGGGTATTGTGCACGTCATGGGCCCAGAGCAGGGGATAACTTTGCCTGGCACAACCATAGTATGCGGCGACAGCCATACCTCGACTCACGGGGCCTTTGGTGCGCTAGCGCATGGCATTGGCACCTCTGAAGTGGAGCATGTACTGGCAACACAAACTCTGCAGCAAAAAAAAGCTAAATCACTGAAGATTCAGGTTAACGGCGTACTTAGACCGACGGTGACAGCGAAGGATCTGATTATGGCGGTGATCGGTAAACTCGGTACTGCTGGTGGTACGGGTTATGTTGCTGAATTTTGTGGTACTGGCATTGAAGCCTTATCCATGGAAGCGCGAATGACGCTGTGTAACATGAGTATCGAAATGGGTGCTAAAGCAGGTCTAATTGCGCCAGATGAAAAAACCTATGCTTACCTTGAAGGACGCCCATTTGCCCCGAAAGGGGATGAGTTTCAGGCGGCGGTAGCCTATTGGCAAACGTTGAAAAGTGATGACGGTGCGCAGTTCGATAAAGTGGTTGAGCTAGACGCCAGTGATATTCAGCCGCAAATTACGTGGGGTACCAGTCCTGAGCAGGTCATTGGCGTGAATGAGGTGATCCCAGACCCAGACCAAGAAGTTGATTTGATTAAAGCGGATGCCATTCGCAGTGCACTTAAATACATGGACTTACAGCCTGGACAAAAGCTTAGCGATGTCAGCGTTGATACCGTGTTTATAGGTTCATGTACAAACAGCCGCATCGAAGATTTGCGTGCTGCAGCGCAAATCGTGCAGGGTAAGCAGGTCGCCAGCGGTATAGAAGCACTGATCGTACCCGGTTCTGGTTTGGTTAAGAAGCAAGCTGAAGATGAAGGGTTGGCGGACATTTTCACAGCGGCCGGTTTTGAGTGGCGCGAACCAGGGTGCTCTATGTGTTTGGCGATGAATGACGATCGTCTAGCGCCGGGTAAGCGCTGCGCCTCTACCTCTAACCGTAATTTTGAAGGGCGCCAAGGTCGAGGCGGTCGTACTCATTTAGTGAGTCCAGCCATGGCTGCAGCGGCAGCAATTGCTGGCCGTTTTGTTGATATTCAAGGAGAAGCCTAATGAGCAGTTACCACAGTGGCTTGGTTGCCCCATTAGATAAAAATAACGTGGATACCGACCAAATCATTCCCAAGCAGTTTTTGACGTCAACGAGTCGAGATGGGTTTGATAAAGCGCTATTTTTTGATTGGCGCTACCTTGAAGACGGTACAGCAAACCCTGATTTCGTGCTGAATTATCCACGCTACCAAGGTGCAACAATTTTACTAAGCCGGGATAACTTCGGCTGCGGTTCATCGCGTGAACATGCGCCTTGGGCATTGAAGCAGTATGGCTTTGATATCATTATCGCTGAGAGCTTTGCAGATATCTTCTTTAACAACTGTGCCAACAATCAGATGTTGGCAATTGCGTTGCCAAGTGAGCAGTTAGACGCTTTGTTTATTCTGGCGCAGGGCGAGCAACCTTTGCATATCGACATCGATTTACAGAATCAGCAATTACACAGTGATGCATTTGCGCCAATTGCTTTTGAGGTGCGAGCAGATATTAAGGAGCGCTTACTTAGTGGCTTGGATTTCATCGGTGTGACCGAGCAATACAATCCACACATTGATGCTTTTGAACAGCAACTTAATGCTGAACGACCATGGCAGTAGCTTTGGCAGTGCCCTTGGGATATTTTCACAGTGTTATCGCCTGACTGACATAGAATCACTATGCGATGCAGGCTTGGCCTTGCCAAAATACCCCAATGACTGCAACAACAAACAGCAAAGGCCAACACGCCTTGGGTAATTGTCCTAAAAACTCGCAATACCCTTAAAGAAAGCGCTACTATGGCGCTTTCTTTATTTGTAATGGACCAACATCATGAAAGTAGCCCTTAGCGTCAGCACAATACTGTTAAGTGCGAGTGCGTGTGTTTTAGCGCGACCCGCACCGTTAGTGTCTATCCCAACGCATGACGCATTCTTCAACAATATTAAAGCGCATTGTGGCAAAGCGTTTGCAGGCAAGGTAACCGTTGATAATGCCGGACCGAGCAGTTTCAGCGAGGCGAAATTAGTGATGCATGTGCGCCGTTGTAGTGAGCGCGAATTACAAATCCCCTTTCATGTAGGCGCTGATGCATCGCGTACATGGATCATCACAAAAACGGGTAGCGGTTTGAGTTTGAAGCATGATCATCGCCATGAAGATGGCAGTGATGATGTATCAACCATGTATGGCGGTCATACACTGGATGCGGGTTTCGCCAACGCGCAATCCTTTCCGGCAGATCAATACTCAAAGGAGTTGTTTGCCAAGCAGGGGATCCCGCAATCAATGGGCAATACATGGCAGATGTATATATACCCAGAGCAGTTTACTTACCGACTGGTACGAGAAGGGCGAGAGTTCCGCGTTGATTTTGACTTAACCAAGCCAATTAGTGCACCAGCGGCGCCTTGGGGTTATCAAGATTAACAGCCACTTCACTCACAACTGATTTCTGTGAGTAGATTCGGTTCGTATGCACGAGGTGTGGTTGGGAAGCGATCATATTCCTGCACACCTTTAAGCACACGAATAGAAAACACACTGCCTCCACATAGTCGTTGCGCATGGCGCAGTAGAAACATGCTTTGCTTAGCAAAGTGCTGATAACCATCCTCGACGATTTCTAATCGGTAACGTTTGGCACTGAGTTGTGTTTGGTAATAATGGACTTGCTGATCAAAGTCATAGAGCTTTTCAGTTTGCCCTAAAGGCGCTGCCGTGTAGCTGCAAGCAGTCAAAAACAGTAAAGAAATCAGTGTCCAGATGAAGCGATGCATATTAACTGACCTTGTTGTATGCCATTAGCGTATCCATTACAGTGAGTTTAACACTTAACGAGGGTCGCGCCATGCTAGATAAGATTTCACGCTTTTTTAATTCACTTAATGAACAGTCCACCGTTGATGAGCGCCCTGACTTTAAAACTGCGGTTGCAGCCTTACTCATTGAGGTGATGCGTGCTGACAATACCCTGGATAAAGCTGAGCAGGATATGATCTTTGCAGTGCTACAGCGTCAGTTTGAGCTCAGTGCTGAGCAGGCGAGTGTATTGATAAACCAAGCCAGTAGCGACCTTGATGATGCAATTGATTATTTTCGCTTTTCTAAGCAGATTAATGAGCACACCAGTGCCGAGGAGCGCATTGAAATACTCACTTTGCTGTGGCGACTTGCTTATGCTGATGGTCACCTAGATAAGCATGAAGAGCATGTGATTCGTAAAGTCGCGGATTTACTATACGTAACTCATAATGACTTTATTCGCGCTAAACTAGCCGCGCAGGAACAAGAGCGATAAAGTGACTTGCTGTAAGTAACAAGCAAGTCACCCTAGGGCATGTTGACCTTGCCCTTAGCTGTTCAGCTTAGTTGTTACCTCTACAAGTTGACTGGTCAACCCCGCGATTTTGTCACTTGTAGCCGCATCAGCGATTTTGCCACTGTCATCCAACAAGGTGTGCACAGCAGGCACCGCAAGTTGATTACCCAATACGATAGCACCAATACCACTTAAGATATCGCGCACATGATTCAAGCCACGCAAGCCACCAAGACCGCCTGGTGATGCTGCAAACAACGCAACAATTTTATTTTGAAATGCAGGCGTTGCTCCAGCTTCAGTGCGTGAAGCCCAGTCAATTGCGTTCTTCAATGCTGCGGTAATTGAGCCATTGTATTCAGGACTAGCAAGGAGTAATGCGTCTGCACTGCGCAGCTTGTCTTTCAATACTTGTACGTTAGCAGGTGTACCCTGAGCTTCGATATCTTCACTAAACATCGGTAAATCAAGCTCACTCAAAGAGAGAACCTCAACTTCTGCGCCTTGTTGCTTTGCCAGTTCAGCTGCGTGTTCAATCACAGCGTGGTTAAAACTATTTTTACGTAAGCTGCCTGCTAGGGCGATAATTTTTGCATTAGCCATGATAGTGGTCCTTATTCAGTTGCAAGAGTATCTGTTTGCTTGAGTGTTACTTTAGTGGAAAAGTGACTTGCAAAAAACCACAAAAAACGCAAAGCTTATGTGCATAAATACACACAAGGTGGATGTATGGCGATAGAGTTTAGTGATTGGCAGGATATCAAAGTTGCCTTTGAAGTAGCGCGTCGCGGCACCCTTACATCAGCAGCAGAAGCGCTAGGAGTGCACCACAGTACTGTGCTTAGGCGTATTAATCATCTTGAGCAAAGTTTAAATGCGCGTTTGTTTCATCGTCATGCTAGAGGCTACACAGTAACAGAAACTGGCGCAAAGTTGTTTGCGACAGCAGAGCAGATCAATGAGCAGTTAGAATCGTTACATAACAGTATTATGGCCGCTGATACTACCTTGTCAGGCTCATTACTGCTGACAACGGTGAGTGGTTTTATTGATTTGTTAGCGCCTGTGTGTGAAGAGTTTCAAAAACAACATCCGAACGTGCAGCTAGAAATCCTCCTTGATCAAAAGCGGTTGCGTTTAGATCATGGCCAAGCACACATCGCTGTGCGCGCTGGGCCGCGCCCTGATGAAGGCGATTATATTGCTCAGCACTTGTATAGCTCAGAGTCTGGCTTGTACGCGCATGAGCGCTACTTGCAGCGCATGGGCACTCCTAAATCACTGACTGATTTACGTGAGCATCATTTTATTTCTGGAGTACAGGGTTTCAACAGTCGAGTGCCATACTTTGCATGGGTAGATGAGCATTTGCCTGCATCGCAAATTTCGTTGCGCGTTTCTGAAACATCTGATGCCAATCGTGCAATCGCCAGTGGTTTGGGAATTGGTGGGATGCAAAATGATATCGCTCGGTTGTATCCACAGTTGCAGCCGGTACTTCATAGTGAATTAAGCTGGCGCAGCGATATTTGGTTGGTGACTCATCATCAAATGCATCGCAGTGCCAAAGTGCAAGCCTTCGCGCAATTGCTTAAGCAGCATTTTCGTCCTCAAGATGTTTAGGCTGTTATGCGTGGCCCGCACTTGTTATTCATGGTCAATATGACACAATGACACGGATTATCACTTGCGCCTTTGAAGGCTAATTTGGAGTAACACGATACATGGCAGATATTCAATTTCTTAATGTTGATCTTGAGTTAGAGTCAAAGCATGACATCAGCGCGCTGGTGGCCGACCTTGATAAAAGTGCTGTTGTATTGCATTACGACAAAGACGAAACGCGCCAATTAGCCCGCATAGAAACAAAAGGTGAGTCAGGCAGCCCTGATAAAGCAATTAACGAATTATGTGAGTTGATCGAATCATGTTCTAAAGCCGGACTTAAGCAATGGCTTAGTTGTTCTCGGCGTACTTTTGACTTAGGTTTTAACTCTGGTCAATCCCCAAAATGTTTTAATGAAGCCATTCATGCTGACACCTTGCTACGTATATCGGCAATCGGTGCGGGCATTGAAGTGACCATCTATCCCACTGTGTAACCTTGATTTGATACTGCTGGGTTAACCATTGCTTATCAAAAGGCGTTTTGGTTAAGCCCAACAGTCACTGCCTCTAGAAGCACTCGCTTTTCTTCACACTATAAACTGTTTTCGTTGGATAAATTAAAAATTAATAACCAAATGGAATAACAAAGCAGATTCTATTCTTTTTTCATACGCGCTGACCTAGGTATGCTTCATGCTCACAATAGCCTAGATAAGCTGTATTTACTGACCTAGGCAAATATTTTCAAACGTGTCGATTTTATCTGTCACGGCATTGGGTTAGAGGAAAGAAGATGTTGTTAAACCAGCTGAACGCGGCAGCAAGCCCGCTCACGTCTGAACAAGTGCAGAAGTTGCAAGGTTTGGTGGCCGAATTAAATCCAATTCAACAAGCTTGGGTAAGCGGTTACCTTGCAGCCAATGCGAACAGCGCTGCGTTGGCTGGCGGTTTGCCAGCTGCTCCTACTGCGCAGGCTGGAGAAGCTGCATCCCTAACAATTCTATATGGCTCTCAAACGGGTAACGCCAAAAGCGTTGCCACCAAACTTAAAGAGCAAGCACAAGCCCGTGGTCTAGCTGTTAAGTTGGTGAGCATGGCTGATTACAAGCCGACAGCACTTAAAAAAGAGCAGTTCATTAGTATTGTTGTCTCTACCTATGGCGAAGGAGAGCCACCCGAAGATGCAGAGACACTGCATGAGTTCTTGAACACCAAAAAAGCGCCAAAGCTGGACGGTGTTAAGATTGCCGTTTTGGGTTTAGGGGATTCTAGTTATGAATTCTTTTGTCAAACAGCAAAAGATTTCGAAGAGCGCCTAGCCAAACTCGGTGCGCAAGTGATTCATCCTCGAGCAGACTTGGACGTTGATTACGAGGATCATAGCAGTGTATGGATTGACGGTGCGCTCGACGCGTTTGAACCTGAACTCAAGGCTCAGCAAAGTGACGCCAATGTGGTGACTATGCCACTGGCTGGTGGCAGTGTTGCTGCAAGCCAATACACCAAGCAAAATCCATTTGTTGGTGAGCTAACGACGGTGCAAAAGATCACTGGCCGTGATTCAACCAAAGATGTACGTCACATTGAAATCTCACTAGAGGGGTCAGGTATTCAATACCAGCCAGGAGATTCTTTGGGCGTATATTTCCTTAACGACCAAAGCAAAGTCGACAGTATTCTTGAAGCGCTGCAACTTGATGGCAATGTTGATGTGACCTTAGGCGACGAAACGCTCTCATTGCGAGACGCATTAATTGAGCGTTTAGAGCTTACGCAATCATATCCTGGGTTCGTCGAGAAATACGCGCAGCTCACAAACAATCCTCAGTTACTGGAGCTATTGGCCGATAAAGGAGTATTACGCGAGTACATAGAGGCACGACAAACATATGACGTGATATTGCAAAACCCTGCCACTGTGAGCGCACAGGGGCTTGTTGATTGCTTGCGTAAAGTGCAGCCTCGCCTTTATTCAATCGCTTCAAGCCAAGCAGAGGTTGAAGACGAAGTGCACCTCACCGTTGGTGTCGTCGAGTTTGATAGTTTTGGGCAATCACATCTTGGTGGATGTTCAGGTTACCTAGGACGATTCGCCGATGAGGGAGCGCAAGTTAAAGTGTTCACTGAGCACAATGATAACTTTCGTCTGCCAGTAGATGATAGCACCCCAGTTATTATGATTGGTCCGGGAACGGGTATTGCGCCATTTAGAGCATTTTTGCAAGAGCGCGAGGCACGCGAGGCGCAAGGTAAGAACTGGCTGTTCTTTGGTAACCCGCATTTTACTCAAGATTTCTTATATCAAACAGAAATCCAAGGTTACTTAAAGTCAGGCTTATTAACCCAAGTAGATGTGGCATGGAGCCGTGATCAAGCGCAAAAAGTGTATGTGCAAGACCGTATCCTAGAGCAAGGAGAGCAGGTATATGCGTGGTTAGAACAAGGTGCGCATGTCTATATCTGCGGCGATGCTAACCGTATGGCTAAAGATGTGCATCAAGCTCTAATTGATGTCATCAAAGAATTTGGCGCCAAAGATGATGAAGCGGCACAGCAATATCTTAAAGATTTACGCAGTGCGAACCGTTACCAAAAAGATGTGTATTAAGCGCCCGTCAGCGCAGTGAATGTAGGAATATATATGAGCGATTACAAGCCTAATAGTAAGCATGATCCACAAGCGAAGCTTGCTGACAATGAGCGTTTAAAAACACAAAGTAACTTTCTTCGTGGCACCATAGAAACAGATCTAGACGATCAGATCACCGGTGGATTTACCGCTGATAATTTCCAGCTGATCCGTTTCCACGGTATGTATCAGCAAGATGATCGTGATATTCGTCCCGAGCGAGCAAAGCAAAAACTAGAACCATTGCATAACGTCATGCTGCGAGCGCGTATGCCTGGTGGCATTATTAAACCAGCGCAATGGTTAGCAATTGATAAGTTTGCACAAGAAAAAACCATGTATGGGTCTATTCGTTTAACGACGCGTCAGACTTTCCAATTTCATGGTGTGTTAAAGCCTAACATCAAAGATATGCACCAGATGCTCAACAGTGTTGGTATTGACTCAATTGCCACAGCAGGCGATGTAAACCGCAACGTGCTATGCACCACAAACCCTGTGGAGTCCCAGCTGCATCAAGAGGCTTATGAATGGGCAGCGAAAATATCAGAGCACCTTCTACCAAAGACTCGTGCATATGCAGAAATTTGGCTCAATGGCGAGAAGTCAGAAACTACGGATGAAGAACCAATTCTGGGTTCGACTTATTTGCCTCGTAAGTTCAAAACAACAGTGACCATTCCACCAAATAATGAAGTAGATGTGCACGCCAATGATCTTAACTTTGTCGCCATCGCTGAGAATGGCAAATTAGTTGGTTTTAATGTGCTCGTCGGTGGTGGTTTAGCAATGACCCATGGTGACGTCACAACATATCCACGCAAAGCTGATGATTTTGGTTTTGTGCCTCTTGAGCACACTTTAGCAATCGCTGAGCATGTTGTGTCTGTGCAGCGTGACTGGGGTAACCGAGTTAATCGTAAAAATGCAAAAACAAAGTACACCTTAGATACCTTTGGCAGTGATGCATTTAAAGCAGAAGTAGAAAAGCGAGCGGGTGTAACCTTTGCGCCTAGTCGTCCTTATGAATTCACCCATCGTGGCGACCGCTTTGGTTGGGTTGAAGGCATTGACGGTAAGCATCACCTGACTGTGTTTATCCAAAATGGTCGAATCCTTGATTTCCCTGACAAGGCATTGAAAACGGGATGTCGAAAAATTGCAGAAATTCACCAAGGTGATTTCCGCATGACTGCTAACCAAAACTTGATCATTGCTGGCGTACCTGCTGACCAAAAAGACGAGATTGAGCAGCTCGCACGTGAGCACGGACTCATTGATGATACGCATACAGAGCAACGCAAAGCGTCTATGGCTTGTGTGTCACTTCCAACGTGCCCACTCGCAATGGCAGAAGCCGAGCGCTATTTACCACAACTCATAGAGAAAACGGAACAGCTACTGATTAAACATGGTGTTGCTGACGAGCATATCATCTTGCGTGTGGTGGGCTGTCCTAATGGCTGTGGCCGCGCGATGTTGGCAGAGGCCGGCTTGGTCGGTAAGGGGCCTGGCAAATATAACCTCTATTTAGGTGGCAATCGTGAAGGTACGCGCATTCCAAAATTGTACTTAGAGAATGTAGGTGAAGAGGTATACCTCAGTGCACTGGATGAACTAATTGGTCGTTGGGCAAACGAGCGTAACCAAGATGAAGGGTTTGGCGACTTTGTGATTCGCCAAGGGATCGTAGCAGAAGTAAAAGTCTCAAAAACGGACTTTCACGCTTAACCAAGGTAATGAGGACAGGTTAATGAGTGAATTTAGCCAGATATTAACGTTAGATAAAGAACAGCAGAAAATTGCTGTTGCGCACATCAACGACATACTTGCCGACAAAACACCTGAGCAAAGGGTGGCATGGGCTATGGATAATTTACCGGGTAATCATATTTTGTCCTCGAGCTTCGGCATACAAGCTGCGGTAATGTTGCGATTAGTTACAGGTGTCAAAAAAGATATACCGGTGGTGTTAACTGACACCGGCTATCTATTCCCCGAAACATATCAGTTTATTGAACAAATGACTGATCGTTTGCAACTTAATCTAAAGGTATACAAGTCGACCATTAGTCCCGCATGGCAAGAAGCGAAATACGGCAAACTATGGGAGCAAGGTGAAGAGGGAATAAAGCTCTACAACACATTAAACAAAGTTGAGCCTATGACCAAAGCGCTACGCGAGTTGCAAGTCGGAACCTGGTTTAGTGGGCTACGCAGAGAGCAGTCTAGCACGCGTAAAGACAAGAATATTGTTGAAATTAGTCGAGGCACAATTAAGGTATACCCCATTATTGAATGGAGTAACCGCGATGTGTATCAGTACCTCACTGAGCACGACTTGCCATACCATCCTTTATGGGAGAAAGGTTATGTGTCCATGGGAGATGTACACACTACGCGTAAACTAGAGCCGGGAATGACCGAAGAGGAAACACGATTCTTTGGTTTAAATCGCGAATGTGGATTGCACATAGATGGTGATGGAATATAACGGTGAATCTAGTAAATAAAAAAGAGGGCTCAGCCCTCTTTTTTATTCTTCGTTACCGTCTTGCTTTTGCTTCGCTTCACGCACTTTCAATGTGCGTTCTTGGTATTCATTGTCGTTGAGTTTATTAATCATTTTCGCAGCGTCTTTATTCGCTACTTCAACAAACCCGAAACCACGACGTTTCCCTGTGTGTTTATCTTTAAGCAAACGAACACTAAAAACAGTGCCATGTTCTTCAAAAAGCTCTTTTACCATGTGCTCATTAGCACGATAAGGCAGGTTGCCTACATACAGAGTTTTCGAGTCCGCAGATTCTTCGCCAGCAACAGTGCCACTATTAGCACCGGCAGCAAGCTGCAAAGCGATCCCTGCGATCAATGCGCCTAAAGCAAAAGAAATAGATGAAGATAAAGTTGAAGCAGATAAAGCAAATTCTAGAAGGATATAGCCTAATACCGCGATACAAACCGTTATTATAATTGTTTTAAGAGTGGGTGATGTCATTGTGATCTACCAAATAAACATGAAATAAACATTAATTTAACAAAATGCAAAGTCCTATCTTAACTAGATTCCTTCACATAGCAACATATAAAGGCGTTAACTGCGTTGATATACGCCGAGATAGGCGTTTTTTTGAACTAAGTAATAGTAAAAAGCATAAATTTGATTGTATTTTAACCGAACGGAAAAGATCTTAAAAAAAAGTGTTGATCTCATTTTGGATCTCCCTATAATGCGCATCCACCGACACGGCGGACTGCTTACAAACAAGCGATACGACGAGTTGGTTGAGTCAAGTAAAACTGAGTTTTAAGAAACTTTAAACTTTCTCAAAATTAAGTGTT
>NZ_JBMMUF010000014.1:0-56853 GCF_049257235.1 Pseudoalteromonas maris | reverse complement strand
ACTTATTGCCAATATTATTAAAAATAGCTATTGCTCGTTTTTATCTTGCGACAAAAGCACGCGATTGGGTCGTTTTCCTGACTATGTGAGCGATTACGCTACAACTGTTTTAATATACAGTGTATGCGTATTTTCAAAGGAATGAAAATGAAAACTCGCTCTTCTTGTTTCAAAATGCGCCCAACGTTGTGGGCGTTACAGAACAGGTGTTTCGGCTGGCTTACTAATGGATGAAATAACGTGCTGGTTTCTACCTTTGTGCTTCGCTGAATACAGGTTGTCATCGGCCAGCTTAATGAACTGATTTACACCTACATCGCTTACATCATCGCATGTCGCCCCGCCAATGCTGAGCGTAACAACCTTAGCTGGATTCTGTGAATGTTCAATTTGCTTGGCTCTAATATTGCGTGCTAAATCCGTTGCTACGCACTGTGCTCCCTGCTCGTCTGTATTTGGCAGAATAATTAAAAACTCTTCGCCTCCATAGCGAATCGCTATATCTTGGGGGCGCCTTATCGATTCTTTAATCGAATCAGCGATGTGTTTTAAACACTCGTCCCCTGCTAAGTGACCATATATATCATTGAAACGCTTAAAATAATCCGCATCAATCATCAGCATTGATAGTGGTGTTCTGTCACGTTTTGCCGCGCCAAGTACTTTATCAATCGTTTCATTGAGGTAGTGGCGATTGAAAAGCCCAGTCAGGTTGTCTTTATAAGTAAGCCGCTGTAGTTGCTCAAATCTTAGTTTGTTGGTGATATGGTTGCGCAGTCTGTGGATCAAGGTGCTAGGCGCAACTGGTTTTCCGATAAAATCACTTCCACCAGCCTCCCAACACGCATTTTGGGAATCTATATCTACGGTGCTGGTCATAAATACGATTGGGATGTGTTGCAGTGAGGGAACTTCACGTAGCTTTCTACAAATCTCTAACCCCCCTATGCCTGGCATATTGACGTCCATGAGGATTAGATCTGGTGGATTTGACTTACATAATTCAATGGCTTCGGCGCTATTGTTAAGTATTTCAACATCAAAGAATTGATCCAAAATTATCGTGAGCACTTCTGTGATCATCTCTTCATCATCAACAATAAGTATTCGCGCTTCTGATAAAGGTTTTAAGCCAAAAATCATCCAATAACCACCTTATACGTCCTACCTTAATCGTAAATGCGAAGCCTTAATGTGACAATAGTGACTTCTTTTTATAGCGTCTGCTCAAAAATTTCTGCGAAAGTATTACCTCTTTACAGTCCAGTGTAACAGTTGGATCACAATCTTCCAGCACTAAATCCACCATTAAACTTAATTACCTGCCAAGTAAGTTCATGAGTAATTTAGAAATATCACCATAAACGCCTTAGGGTTTACTCTCTGTTTGCTTGCACCCTCTGGTCACTGGTAATGAATGCCGAGGTCTGAAATTTCAAAATAAATCACATTTATTATTTCGTTCAGTTTAAGTTTAGGGACGGCTGTTAATATTTAACTCGAATTTAACAAAATAAGAGTACGACAACATGAATCTATTACGTCCATTAAGCCTTGCAGTAGCATTATCAGTAGCGTTAGGTGTTAGTGTTGAAGCCAGTGCGCAAGACAAGCAAGAAGCAAAAGAAAAAAATGAACACGCTGTACTAAAGCATGAAAATGCACAAGAACATGCTCAAGAAAAGCGTGAAGCTGCAAAAGAAATGGCTGAAGCTAAGAAAGAAATGGCTGAAGCAAAACAAGAAGCAGCTGAAGACAAAAAAGAAATGGCTGAAGATGAAGTAAAGAAAGCCAAAAAAGAGAAAAAAGAAAAGAAAGACAAAATGAAAGAAAAGGCTGAAAAAGCAAAAGATAAAGCCATCGACTAATTTGTATCTTTTACATTGGCAGTAGTGCGTGCACATGCAGCACTAACAACTAATACCCTCCCTTATAGCCCAACAAGTATGCTTGTTGGGCTATTTATTTACCTAGGGTCTGTTGACCTTTGAAGTATGAATTTTGTTCAAATCCAACAATAAAGAACAGTCCATCCCAGCATTACGCTGTATTCACTTTGTTTTTTACGTAAATGCGGTATAAGGCGTAACACTCGACTAGTGTCAACCCACTGCCTACCCCAATCAAGGCGTAGCAATTGTTTGCCTCATTAAGAAAAATAATAGGCGAGTGCCCCTGAGCGAAAAACAGCCCATGTAAACCCAAAACAATAAATACCATGCTCACAGTACTCATCAATACGAGTGTCAACACCACTGAAGATGCAGGACTTGGCTCTTGATATGTATTCTCTGTCATCATCCCGTTTAAACTACTTCCTTTAATTACCTAAAATAGAACCAATGGTATTGTTCATGCACCTTTATTGCAACTTTTTAGTAACAAACACAGTGCACCTACTCAGCAGGCACGCAATTTAATATAATGAAGGTACCATCCCCCAAAGAGAATGCCTTTTGCACCCGAACAACTGCCACCAAAATGGTTATGACTTTGCTGCTCTGTGTCAGTCGCATGAACCACTAACCACATTTATAAAAGCGCGCCCTGATGGACAGTCCACCATTGATTTTGCCGACCCACAGGCGTTGAAAGTGCTCAATCAAGCACTACTAAAACATCATTATGGTGTTGCGGTATGGGATTTGCCCGAAGGTTTTTTGTGCCCACCTGTACCTGGTCGGGCGGATTACCTACATCATTTACATGACTTAATACGTAACGATATCAATGATGATATAAACACGCGCAGAGTCCGAGTGTTAGATGTAGGCACTGGGGGTTCGCTCATCTACCCAATCCTTGGAAATGCGTTGTTTGGCTGGCAATTTCTGGCAAGTGACATCGACAATCAGTCGGTAAAATTGGCCAAGCAATTGGCACAATTAAATAATTTACCTATTAAAGTGATGCAGCAAAAGCAACCTAGCAGTTACTTTCAAGGTGTGATCAAAGCGCAAGATCTGTTGGTGGCAACAATGTGTAACCCTCCTTTTCACGACTCTGAACAAAGCGCACAAGCGGGTTCGATGCGAAAATGGCGCAACCTAAAAGGCAATGCCAGTGGGCATTTAAACTTTGGTGGACGCAGCAATGAGCTATGGTGTCAAGGTGGTGAACTTACTTTTATACGCAATATGATATTTGAAAGTACGCACTTTGGCGAACAGGTTGTGTGGTTTACAAGTTTGGTGTCGAAAAAGGAAAATGAGCGCCCGCTAAAAGCTGCGCTCAAAAAATGTGGGGCCAGTGATGTGGTGGTTGTTCCTATGGCTCAAGGCCAAAAAACGAGCCGCTTTATTGCTTGGAGTTTTATGGATAGCGAAACCCGCTCACACGCCCTGACTCATCTACTGAGCTAACTGCGGAACCAACACTTCTTTGTAATGTTTGCGGCATACTGACACATAGCGTTCGTTGCCGCCAATTTGCACCTGATCACCGCTTGCAACAGCACGGCCTTCACTGTCATAACGCAAAACGTGGTTGGCTTTGCGCCCACAGTGACACACGGTTTTAAGTTCAACCAATTTGTCGGCCCATGCTAATAAGTATTGAGAACCAACAAATAACTCACCCAAGAAGTCTGTACGCAATCCGTAACACAATACAGGAATATGCAACTTATCAACCACTTCGGTTAATTGCTGCACTTGCGACTTCGATAAGAATTGGCTTTCATCTACCAGCACACAGTGTAATGCTTGTTCATTGTGTTGTGACTCAATTAATGCAAACACATCTGATTGTGCATCAAACACAAATGCATCCGCTTGCAGGCCAATACGTGAGGCTACTTTGCCCACACCAGCACGATCATCAATCGCAGCCGTTAGGATCATCGGTCTCATTCCGCGTTCACGGTAATTGAACGCCGATTGCAGTAGAGTCGTTGATTTTCCGGCGTTCATTGCCGAATAGTAGAAATATAATTGCGCCATAATAATTCGATTTTAAAATTTGCGCGCCAAGCATACCGTAATGGCAGCATAATGTCATAAAGGCCGCACCAATTTATCCTATGTATCCAATCAATGAGTGACTTATGCGCGGTAAAAGCGCGTAACTTATTCTTAGTGGCAACACCACCATTGACATGTTATCGACTAGCGAGGGTAGCTGTATTCATTCAAGTAACGCTCTAGCACTTGGGAGTTATTTTGTTGGCCTAGCGCATCCCACAGGGATTCAATTTTTGCTTTATTTTGGTCGTAAAATTCATGAGAAAACACCAAATAACCATGGTTGACCTCAAAGGGCGGGTAGATTGGAGCTATTTCTTTTGCGTTAGAACGCTGCACAAAAGTACGCTTACCATCAGCAGTGCAAGTGTCCATCATCGCCGATACGCGACCATTATGTACTAGCTTAAATGCATCATCTTGCGAGAGCGCGTTGATGAGTGTTAATGGTTCGTGTTTTAAACGCTCACTTACGCCATAGCCTTTTGGCAAGGCCACAGCCATGCGTTTATCTGATGTGTGTCGCGATTGCCAAAACTCGTGGAACTCTTGGGTGCCGACAAAGCACACACCCGCTTTACTCATCGCTCGCTGACTATCAACTTCATTGTCTTTCACCGGATAGGATAAGGTTCCCAAACGTGAGCTTCGAAACGACGCCACTAAGGCATCAACACTGCCTTTTTCGAGCATATCCCAACAACGCAACCACGGACGACGTATTAGTTCAAATTCAACGCCCGCGCTGTGCTCCAACGCTCGCAATATTTCTATGTTGGCACCGGGGTTGTTGACAGGCACAGCACGTCCTTCACCACGGTAAAAAGGCAATACTTCTTTGTCTTCATAGCAAAAGCGAATGGGTAAAGGCGCAGCATCAGCGGCGTGAACTGCGCTAATAAGCGACTGTAATGAGAAAAAAGCCAGAAGGATAAAAAGGTGCTTCATAGTTACAACTAATTCTAAAACCTAGGCCAGTTTAGACGTAATCTTATGGCTTTTCAAACGCCAACAGCCACTGCTTACGTTCAACTCCTCCTGCGTACCCAGTTAGGGTGCCATTACTGCCAATAACACGATGGCAAGGCACAATAATGCTAATTGGGTTACGGCCATTCGCAGCGCCAACTGCACGAACCGCTTTGGGGTTATTGATGTCTCTTGCTATATCGGCATAGCTCGCGGTAGCGCCGAAGTTCACTTTGCAAAGAGATGACCACACTTGTTGTTGAAATGCGGTCCCTTTTACGTCTAAAGGCACGCTAAAGTGAGTACGTTCACCTGCAAAATATTCGCTAAGCTCTTGCTTGGCCCGCGTGGTAATGTCGTTTTCACCTTCAGCGTTGACGTGTTTTTTCTCTACATCAAAGCCCACATAAGTTAACCCCTGAGCAGACGCTTGAATAAGTAACTCCCCCAAAGGAGTGGCTAATATTGTTTGGTAATGATTCATAATTGTTGCCACAGTTGAAACGTTAAATAAGAGCGAAACGGCGCGGCCAAACTTGGGTCAAAATGCTCAGTGCCTGCTAGCGCCTTTTTTACGCCCAAATCTCCCCCTAAATAGATATCTGGGTCACTGGTACCGCGCATTTTTGCATAATCGACAGTCCAAGGACCGATGCCTTTTATCTCAAGCCAACTATCAAGATTATTAGCGCCGTGGTCAACAACGTGTTGCGCAAGGTCTTTGATTGCCTGTTTGCGCCTTTGCGGCATTTTAAAAAATGCTAATTCGTTGTCGGCAACCTCACTGGCATGGGGAAAGTACAAGCCATCTTCACCCAATTTTTCAACCAAGGTTGTGCATAAATCACGAGCGGCTTTTACACTAACCTGCTGCCCTAGAATCGCGCGAGTTCCAGCTTCAAAGGGATCCCAAATTCCCGGTAAGCGCAACCCTTGTGTAAGTGATAAGTGCGCATCCACAGCACGCTGCAGTTGGCTTGTGATCACTGCTAAGTCAGCATCTAAATCCAATACGCGGCGAATATTGGCAACCACGCCCTGCAAGTGTTGCCAGTTGTCGAGCTTTATAGTCACCCAAAAACCTTGTTTGCGCTCATCAAATTGCGCTTCAAATAGTCCTTTGGATTCTCCATACCTAAAATGACGGCCGTAAGACAAATCGCTGCCCCACTCCATCGGGCTTATCATGCGCTTAGCCAAAAACTGCTGCATCGCCGGCCAATTATAAGGAGGCCTAAAGCTTAAAAAGAGTTTGATTTCATTGTGCTGTATGTCGGCTCCCGCGCGGATCTCACTGGGCGTTAGCTGCAACGCTTTTTTAAACGCGTCATTAAAACGCCGAATACTGTTAAACCCTGAGGCAAACGCGACATCCGCTATTTTAAGCTGTGTTTGCTGCAATAATTGCTTGGCAAATTGGCATTGTGTGAACAGTGCATACTGTCCTGGAGCAATACCATAATGACGTTTAAAAAGTTGATTTAAATAGCTTACCGATACCCCTAAACGATCACTTAAATATTGCGCGCCACCTTGGCTAAACTGACCTTGATCAATAAGCTGTTTTGCACGCAAAGCCGTTGTTTGGGCACCCAGCCAAGGGTAACTTCCCGGACTTGCATCTGGGCGACAGCGCAAACACGGGCGAAAACCGGCTAGAATCGCTTGATGCGCGTGTTCAAAATACTGCACGTTGTGTTCTTTCGCCGCGGGCGCGGGGCAAATGGGACGACAATATATGCCAGTGCTGCGCACCGCGACATAAAACAAACCATCAAACCGTTTGTCTCGGCTCAAACGCGCTTTTTGGCATATGTCATCTGCAAACATAAGGGACTCTTAAGGTAATCTGTAATGCTGCTAGCTTAGCGGAACTTATGAACAACTCTAGCCACATTTTGCACTCAATAACGAAATAAAATGCCGAGGCATTGCTCGGCATTTCATGCTCAGTTACTCGCTTTGTGCAAATGCTTTGAGGGCGTCACCATCAAGGCGGTAGATGATCCATTCATCTTGTGGCTTTGCACCGATACTGTCATAAAAATCGATGGCGGGCTTATTCCAATCCAACACCACCCATTCAAAGCGACCACAGTTTTTTTCTAGTGCTCTGCGAGCCAAAAACTGCATCAGTGCCTTGCCTGCGCCTTTACCGCGCTGGTCTTCGCTGACAAACAAGTCTTCGAGGTATAAACCATTGCGGCCCAACCACGTTGAGTAGTTGTAGAAATACACAGCAAAACCAATTGGCGTGGCATTTGGTGCATCCGAGTCAAAACAAATAAGGCTATGCGCTGTCGCACCTTGAGAAAACAAAGTGCGTTCAATATCTTGCTCGGTCGCTACCACCGCATCTGGCTCTTTTTCATAAATAGCGAGCTCGTTGATGAAATGGTAAATCAACGGCACATCATTGATCACTGCATCGCGGATATAAACTTGGCTCATGGTCATTCCCTAACAAAAATGTAAAGGCTCATCATACAAGAGCCAAACCACCTTGCAAGTTATAGACCTTATCAAAGCCAAGTGACTTCAGGTTATTAATAGCCTGTCCTGAGCGGTTGCCAGTACGACAGATCAGCACATAACGTTTTTGTGGCGATAGTTGGTGCGCAAAAAACGCATTGGCCAAACGACTCAACGGCACATTTACAAGTTGCGCATCCCCTACATTAAACAATGAACGAATGTCTTTAGCGCCATGTTCATAGGGTTCACGCACATCCAATACAATGGTTTCTTGCTCACATTCTTCGAGCATCTGCTGCACTTGCTCAACGCTTAACTGCTGGGCAGCGGTGGTTTTAACCACATTGCTAAAGCCACACAATGCGCCGCACTCAGAGCTTAGTTGTTCATCTAGCTGCGCTTTTTGCTCAGCAAAACGTTCTTTATCGATTTGTTCATCAAGAAGCTGTTTAAGTAACGGTGTTGCCTGTACTTGTGCAGCCCAAGTCAGCGCAAAGCATTGCTCATAATCATGGGCTGGGCATATCACTGTGTCATCACTTAATTGCGGCGCCAACGAGCGAATAGACTCCGCCATGTCACACACATTCGCATCAGCAAATTGCGTGCTGCCTAAGCCACTAAAGATGAGCAGGTCGCCACAGAAACAGGCCGACACGTTATCACCCTGACGCAATAAGTAAGTGTGGCTATCTGCACTGTGACCTGGGGTTGGAATACGAACAAGTTCCTGTTCGCCTAACTGCACAGCAGCTCCAGGCCAGCCTAGCTCATCGCTATCAGTGTTAAGGGATAAACGATTTGCTAGTAGCGCGCGCGCTGAATCTTTATCTTGGTGTTTATGCGTTTCTAATACCGCTTTCACATGCAGCTGTTGCTGAGCGACTAAACGCTCAATGCGTGGCACTAGCTCTACAACAGGGTCAATGATCACCGCATCGTTGTTTGGTGCGACATACAACCAACAGCAACTCCCTTGATGACGCAATTGGGTTAGTCCTAACGCACATACTTCATGTTCAGGTTGTACAGCGTCCGACACGATCAGACAGTTGTTTGCAAGTACAGGTTTAAGGGCACAAATGCGCTCACACGCTAAGTCAATTTCTGCCTGTGTTGCAGCAGGGCCAAACGACATACGAATGGCATTTTCGCTTTGCCAGTCGCTTGCAGACATAGCATCAAGTACGAAGCTACGATTTGCACCTGAACTACAGGCTGAGCCGCCACTGACGCGAATACCCGCCGCATCAAATAAATCCATCACCTCTTTTGAGGTCAAACTATCTACACAGAAGTTAAGCGTTGTTGGCACACTGCCAACCAAAGGCATATTGAAAGTAATACTGCCAAACGTTTGTTCAAGTGCATTGATAAGTTGTTTACGGTACTGGTGCAGAGTCTCAACCGGTTTGAATACATCCGATGCTTCATCAAGCAATAGATCAAACAGCTCATACAAACCAGCAATACCCGGAAGGTTCTCGGTACCTGAGCGCATACCACTTTCTTGGCCACCACCAGCAATAAATGGCGTGTATGGGCTATTTTCACGGATGTATAAAAAACCTATCCCTTTTGGCGCATAAAGCTTATGACCAGAGAATGGTGCATAGTCAATACTGGTGTCACTTAATGCCAACGCTTGCTTGCCAAGGGCTTGAACACAATCAACCATCCAACTAACGCTCGCATTGTGCTGGCGAATAACACGCTCAAGCGCACTTAAGTCTTGATATACACCGGTTTCATTGTTCACCGCCATGGTACAAATCATAAGCGCCTTGGGAACATGCTCGGCGATGAACTCATGGTCCAGCAGGCCGTTTTCATCAACAGGGATAGCCACCACTTTTGCACCTAGACCTAGCACATCATTCCAATGTTTTAATGTGTTTGGTACGGCTTTGTGCTCGGTAGCACCGTAAAGTAATACACTGTGCTCTGTGGCTTTGTGACGGTTTGCCAGTAACGTTGATACGATCGCTGTCTGGATACCTTCTGTCGCGCCAGAGGTAAATAAAATATCGCCAGTTTGCGCACCGATAACACGTCGTGCTTTGCTACGAGTCTGCTCAAGCAAATATTTAGCCTGAACGCCCGTGATATGAGAACTTGATGGGTTACCGAAACTCACTTTCATGGTGTGAGATACAACATCGGCGATACGAGGCAACACAGGGGTCGTTGCATTAGCGTCAAGATACACAATATCTTGGCTAGTTTGAGTGAAAAAACGCTGGGACATACAAGTCTATATTACAAATGGCTATAACTTATAACCATTGTACACAATTGCACCCAGCGCTATTAATACCAATTTGTTCGTATTAAAACGAGTTTTAGCATTTTTTCTTCTATCAGTTACTCAGCAGCCACTGAGCTTTGCCCACTGTCTTCCAATGTCGAAGACCACGCATTAGCGAGCGCTCGTACTAACGAAGCAAGTGGAATGGCGAAGAATACGCCCCAAAACCCCCACAGTCCCCCGAAAAACAGCACCGCAGTAATGATAAACACAGGGTTTAAGTCAACCGCTTCAGAGAACAGCAAAGGCACAAGCACATTACCATCTAGCGCTTGGATTATGCCGTACGCTATCAATACGTACCAAAATTCGCTACCAAGACCAAACTGAAACAATGCCACTGCGGCTACTGGGATTGTAACCAAGGCCGCACCAATAAAGGGGATGAGCACTGAAAGGCCAACCAATACGCCAAGTAAGGCGGCGTAGCGTAAATCAAACACAGTGAAGACCACGAATGACACACTGCCGACGATAAGGATTTCTAATACTTTACCGCGAATGTAGTTCATAATCTGCTGGTTCATCTCAGACCACACTTGCTGAATAAGACGACGCTGATTAGGTAAAATCGCACTGACGCTGGCAATGAGTTGGCTTTTATCCTTGAGCATGAAAAACACCATCAACGGCACTAGCACCAGGTAAATGAGCCATGCCACCACGTCTTTTAGTGAAGTCAATGACGCAGACACAAGCACTTGGCCAAATTCCACGGCCTTACTTTCTACACTTGCGACAATTGTACGCACTTGCTCTTGGGTAATGAGCGTGGGGTAGCTGTCAGGTAGGTGCAACAAGTAATATTTGCCCTTCTCTAACATCGCTGGTGACTCTTGCAACAAGTTACTTGTTTGTTGCCACAACACAGGACCAAAGCCAAATACAATACCGACCATTACTGAGCAAAAAAGTCCCATCACAATGATGCTAGCTATGGTACGAGTAATGCCCATGCGTTGCATTTTGACAACCGGCCAATCTAATAAATAGGCAATGACAACGGCAACTAACACCGGCATTAACAAAGCGCCGAAAAAGTACAGTAGCGCAAACGCACTGACCAACAGCAACAGCAAAGTGACTGAGTGAGGATCGGAAAATTTTCGTTGATACCAAGACCGCAGGAATTCAAACACTGGCTTTTGTCTCCACACTTATGATGAGTTGTTCTTTTACCTTCGTGACACTGAAGGGTATATGTTTGTTGTTTAAATAGCGCTGAATATCACTGATGCTGGCTTTATCTTCATCACGAATAATAAATTGCACCGCCTTATCGCGCCCAAGCGCTGCAACCAATTGCAGTTTAAAACGGACAAACAGTTCAGGGCATTGATATTGGGTTAGATCTGATTTTTGCATACTTACCCGTTGGTGCTTTGCCGTAAATAACGAGCGTGAATAAAATCACTGAGTTACATTTATTGTATCGTTAATCGCGAAGCATTACATAATACCTTAAAATAACTTAAAAGGATTAAGACATTAGTTTATCCTTAAAAACAGTAGCGACTTAAAGGATGATATACATGGCGCCATCGCATACACGCGCGAAGCTCCCAGCAAATCCAACACTCAAGGAAATTAACTGGTACAAGAAGCAATTAAACTGGGGCGAGCTTCCGCCTTTTTACCATATGGTTTCACAAAGTTTGAGTGAATCTGAGAACTTACTTGAACATGGCTTCGATACGCCCATTAAACGCATCTTGAACCAACGCAACTGGAATCTTAAAGCGCTTGGTGGCGAAGCCGATGAGAACGGTATTATCCGCTGCGACAACAAACCCAGCATTGGCCTACAGCAAGTATTTACAGAGCGCGGCTATGAACTCAAAGCCTATGCGTATGACGGTGATAAGAAAATACGCCATTATGAGCGCGACAACCCCAAAATGGAATTTGAAGTGTGGGAGCCGGCGACTATGGAGAACATTATTCGCATAGGCCAGCTACATAAATTTATCGCTTTTTATTTCAGTAACGGCGATGATGCGGATAAAGCACTGATCCTCCATGCGCACAAGGTAGTTTACAATACTGTTGAATTATTAAGACAAGAATTGAACGTTCGGTCCTTTACTGGTGTCTCAATCAAAGAGTTTTATCATATGTGTGCAAAAAGCCATGATAATCAAGATTTTGATGTGGCACTTTCGCGCATGATTCAAGCGGATGATACACAACCCAAGGACTAGTATGCTCATTAAACGTATGTTGTTGTGCTGTGCGGTTTTCAGCTCAGCGTTTATACCAGCAAAAGCAAAATCAAATTTCGAACTTCCAGATCTAGGCACCTCAGCATTACAAGCGCTGCCATTTGAAAAAGAGCGTGCCATTGGTGAAGTAATGATGATGCAAGTACGCGGCACATCACCCGTTATAAACGACCCTGTACTGGATGAATACATAAGCACATTGGGTAATCAACTGGTATCACATGCCAATGATGTTCGCTTTCCGTTTTCTTTCTTCATTATCAATAATCAAGATATCAATGCGTTCGCGTTCTATGGCGGCCACGTGGGTATTCATACAGGCCTGATAGCCCAAGCAGATAACGAAAGCCAACTGGCCTCGGTACTCGGGCACGAGATTGCTCACGTCACCCAACGCCACCTAGCACGGCGGTTGCAACAACAGCAAGACAACTCAGGCATGACGATTGCGGGAATGATTGCGGGCTTATTAGCAACATTAGTGTCACCTGATGCAGGTTTAGCCATTATCTCTGGAACACAAACCCAGAGTGCCCTTAGCCAACTCACTCATAGTCGCGGCGCAGAGCAAGAGGCCGACCGCATCGGTATGCGCACGCTTTACGATGCGGGTTTTGATCCCAAAGAGTCCGGTGAATTTCTCACTAAACTCTCAGCGCAGATGCGCTACAAGCAAAAGCCGCCAGTATTTTTACTGACACACCCGCTACCACAAAGCCGAGTGAGTGATGTGCGTCTGCGCGCGCAGCAATATGAAACACGTCAATATAAAAGTAGTTTGCAGTTCCACCTTGCAAAAAGCCGAGTCATTGCCCGTTACGGAAGTGACAGTGACATTAGCGAAGCGATATTTCGTAAGAACCTAAAAAATAGCGCATTTGGTGATACATCCGCGCTGCGCTATGGCCTTGCACTCACACTTATCGACCAAAAGAAGTTCACGCAAGCCAAGCCTTTGCTTGATGAGTTGCTCGCCCAAGACCCTGGTAACTTATTTTACCTTGATACCCTCACCGATTTTTATGTTGGCTCTGGCGAGCCACAGAAGGCGCTTGAGCACTTACAAGCGTTTCATCAGCTGCGCCCAAATAATCAGGTTATTACGCTCAATTACGCACACGCAGCCATCGAAGCAAAAGAGTATGAATTAGCCGAAGAGCTACTGCGTGGATTTATGCTGGATAAACCGGAGCATTTCCTCGCCAAGCAATTACTCACAGATACCTACAAGCATCAAAATGACAAAGCAGCCTACCACGAAGCCAACGCTGATTTGCTGGCACAAGTGGGGGCTTACATGAAAGCCGCGGATGAAGTGCAAAAAGCACTAAATCACATAGAACCACAAGAAGAAATCAAGCAAAAGCGACTAAAAGCACTGCTTGCTCAATACCGCGCAATGCAAAAAGAATTGGCGAACCTGTAAGTCATTGCAGCTATGGATTGTCACTAATACCCCAATGGCTGCGGCAAAAACAAACTGCAAAGGGCAACATGCCCTAGGCATCAGTGCCACTATCTTTTACACTATTGCCATTATTCGTATTAAGGAATTGTTATGTCTTTAGTTATCTATCACAACCCACGTTGTTCTAAGTCGCGCCAAACGCTTGCTCTGATTGAGGAAAAAGGCGTTCAGGTAGAAACCATCAAATATTTAGATGACACACCAAGCGCGTCTGAACTTGCTACCTTGGTTAAAAAATTAGGCTTTAACTCAGCACGTGAGCTTATGCGCACCAAAGAAGACATCTACAAAGAACTTGATTTAAAAAACGAAACTGACGAGCAAGCCTTGCTTAACGCAATGCATCAAAACCCAAAACTGATCGAGCGCCCTATTGTCGTCAAAGGCGACAAAGCGGTATTGGGTCGCCCACCTGAAAACGCCTTGGAACTCATTTAATGAATGCCATTTTAGTGCTTTACCATAGCCGCAGCGGCAGTGTTAAAGCACTAGCCGAAGAAATTGCAGACAGCATTGAAGCGCACGGCAGCGACGTGTTACTGCGCTGCGTCAGCGACGATGGGGAGCACCCAAAGGCAACTAAAGATGAGTTGGCACAATGCTCAGCGCTCGCTTTTGGCACCCCCACTCGCTTTGGTTCAATGGCCGCTCAAGCGAAGATTTTTTGGGAGCAAACCAGTGATGTGTGGCTCAAAGGGCAACTCATCGATAAGCCAGCTTGTGTGTTCACCTCAACCAGCAGTATGCACGGCGGTAATGAAGCAACGTTATTAAACTTAAGTTTGCCATTGTTGCACCACGGCATGATGTTACTTGGTGTGCCATATGACGTGCCGGCTTTAAATGCGACAACCTCTGGTGGTGCTCCTTATGGTGCGAGCCACGTTGCTGGGCTTGATAACTCATCCCAACTGAGTAATGACGAGAAACAAATTTGTCAGGCGCTTGGCCGCAGACTGGCAGATATCGCGAGAAAACTACATGACTGATACAGCTAAAAAGCCAATTACCAAACGCTTCCAACTCTTAGCCATCATTGGCTATGTAGGATTACTCATATTAATGCCGTTGTGGTTGTTTGTGCTCTCTGCGAGAGATGATTACAGTGCAGCATTTACTTTCTGTTTGTACATTTTACCGCTGCTGTTACCCCTCAAGGGCATTATTCAAGACAAGCCATACACCTATGCGTGGGCCAACTTTATTGTGATGATCTATTTCATCCACAGTTTAACGCTGCTTTGGATAAGTCCTGAAGAACTTGTCTATGCGATACTGGAGCTGTTGTTTGCATCGGCTATGTTTATTGGCTGTACCTACTACGCGCGTCATCGTGGTCAAGAGTTGGGGCTAAAAGTCGGCAAACTCAAAGATGATTTAGCCGAGGAAAAAGCAGCACAAGAGTATCATAGTCAGAACAAAGATCAGTAACGCGAAGAGCACGCTTCATGCCGCGGGTAACAATCGATGAATGCAAGGAGGCATTCACAGAAGCAAACGGCGCAGCTCCCGACTTTTTATTTGCGCCGCTTTTATCCACTCTTTGGTAGCGCCACTTTGGATAACCCCAGTATTTTGCTATCACGTATTTTACAAAAAATGCCTACAAAGTTGCTCATAACTGCGGCTTTGGCGTCATATAACGACGCCATGGGCTATAGTTCTTGATAACATCAGATACCATTTAATGCGCGATTAGGATGATTATGCTTGATTTAAAAGACACCGACTTGCAAGAGACACTTTTGAATGTCACTAAAATTGTTGAGACTGAGTGTGCTAAAGATGCGAGTCAATTACTCAATGAAGGATTCGTTTTACTTGCGGTGGCCAAAAACATCTACGAAGATGATGGCAACCGATTTGTTTACTCTTTAGGCTTTATTAAGCCAATTGGCGAGCTCAGTGATTGGGCAAGAGACAATTTTTAAGCACATTCGCCTAGAGCGTGTTGATCTTTGAGGTATAAACCTTGCTCAAAGCAATGAACAACGCGCCCTAGTTAATGAGCAGCCTTTAGCTCCCCATCTGACTTAAAAATGCCAATGCAACAATGCTGAGTAGGCCGATTTGTGCCATCAAGGACATCATTGAGCCTACACGCAGTAACCCTAAACCAAATGGGTGACGTAATCGCGGATAAAGCGCACACCGTTTAAGACTTACAGCAAAAAACACGGCCAAAATTGATACCAGCGTCAACACCATGGTCAATTCACTCTTAAAGTCGATGCCGTCATCAAAAAAGAAAAACAATTGCAACGGCAGCAACATCACCACCAAGGCATGCAAAACGTGTACCTTGGCAATGCGCATGTATTGATCATCAGGTGATAGTTCCTTGATGCCGAACTCGCGCTCCATTAAGCGCACCATGGCCTTTTTATGTGAATGAACTGCATAACGATAAGGCGTTAACCCGTTGTTATTTTTGGCATGAAAATTAGCGCCCATGCGCAGTAATAGTGACAAGCTCGCTGAACTGTTGCCATCAATGGCATAGTGCATTGCGGTGTTTCCTTGCTCGTCCTTAGCATCAAGCGCCACCTCGTCACCTAGCGCCTCAATCACACTCACAAAGCCTTTTTTTGCAGCCAGCATCAGCGCAGTTTGTCCTTGCTCGCAGGCAAGGGATCCTTTAGCACCTTGCTCAATAAAACGCAGTGCCATGCTTTGCTTCGCTTGCTCGCTTTGCAAGTGAGCTAACAGGGCTTGCTCTAGAAGTTGTGTTAAGTTGCTCTCATCAGACAGACATTGCAATAAGGTAAAGTAATCCTGCCCTTGGACTAGGGCCGATTTTGCCTCGTCGAGCACTGCATCTAAGTCAGCGGCGCATTGGGGTAAAAACGCAGCAAATTTGGCGCGAAAGTCCACTTCTTGCCATAGCATCATGACATCGGGCGCTGTCACGGTAATACCCTTGGACAGCAACTGTTCAAGCACGGCAAAATAACGCTGCTCAAACACCAGTTTAGGCAGTGACAGAGGTGAATCTATTGTTGCTTGAGCCTGAATATCTGCGTACTGAGACAAGCGCTCAAGTAATAATTCACATACTTGCTCTGCGCTATAGTCATTGCTTAAAAAGTAATCTTTCGCAGCTTGAATATAGCCTAGAGCTTGCTCGTCAAAGTCGGTGATATGCTGAAAGGTGCACTCTTCAAAAGGCTCACGCGGCATTAACCAGACAAGGTAGTAGGCTGGCGATAAAGTGGTACTGCTGACGCCCTCTTCGATGCGCGTACTGCAGGTTGGCCATGACTCGAGTGCATCGAGAATAAAGGCGCCGTTTTGCTCAATTAAACCTTTGAGTAGTAACGGATATTGTTCCGGCCAGATGAGTACCTTTTCCATTAACTGTGAAGACTCCACTAATATGTTCAATAAGTTGCTTTGCAACTATGATGTCAGTTATAAAGGGCGCTCCCTTACCCTTCACTTAATATGGTGGACGCTGCAATGCAGACTTGGCACATTATCCTCATTATCGCCCTAGTGTTGGCGGTTATTTGGAGCAACATCGCACTGTTAAAATATTCAGCCAAAATGGACTTTAAAAAGTTTAATCAAGATCCTATTGAGAAGGCCAAGCGCAGCCTCGAAGAAAAAGCACGCAAAGAGGCCCAAGACTCAAAAGAAGATGATTAAACGAGTAGCAAATTAGCCATTAACGTAATCACCGGTAGACTTATCAATGTGCGCAGAATGAAAATCACAAATAGCTCAAAGATGTTGACCGGTATTTTACTGCCCAGTAATAAAGCGCCCACTTCTGACATGTAAATCAATTGCGTGACACTCATAGCAGCAATAACAAATCGCGTTACTTCGCTCTCAATATTTGATGCGGCAAGAATGGATGGGATGAACATATCTGCAAAACCCACCACGATGGTTTCTGACGCTTTAACCGCCTCAGGAATACCTAACAGCTCTAAGTACGGGATAAAAGGTTTGCCGAGATATTGAAACACACTGGTATGCTCAGAGATAATCAGAGCAAAGGTACCTACGGCCATCACTACAGGTAATACGGCGAACACCATATCTAAGGCATTATGCAGCCCTTCTTCAACCGTGCCCTTAACCCCTTTTGCATGACGCGCTTTATCAAGCGCCATATCTAAAGATTGACGCCATAATCCTTTATTCGCAGGAACAGATTCATTGTCATCACACTTGGTGTCGCCATCTATGTACACGTGCTTTTTCAAGCTCAACGGTGGTATGCGCGGTAAAATCAATGCACACACAACCCCTGCTAGACACACGGTAAGGTAAAACGGTGCAAATAAGTGCTCTAAACGCACCTGACCAATAACAACAAAACAAAAGGTAATCGACACAGCGGAGAACGTGGTGCCAATAATCGCCGCTTCTTTTTGGGTATAATGTTTTTCTTCATATTGGCGAGCGGTCATCAATATACCGACACTGCCATCGCCCAACCACGATGCTGCACAGTTCACCGCACTTCGCCCCGGAACGCCAAATAATGGGTGCATGATTTTGGTAAATAACGTGCCTACAAGCTCCAACAGACCAAAGTTCAATAACAAAGGTAACAAAAAACCAGCAAGGATGAATACGCTCAACAGCAGTGGCAGCAATTCAACCAGCACAAATGCGCCAGTGGCTTCTGAATAGATCGCTTGTGGACCGATGTGGAAGTAGGTCATCACCACAAACACCATACCTATGAGACGCACGACTAACCAGGTTGGTGTCACAACAAACAAATGGCGAAGCAAAGGCTTGTCGAACAATGCTTTAGGCTGGATAAGAGTCATCAGTAAAGACATCAACCCAGTGATGCTGATGATCAATAACAACAAGGTGTTGGAAATAGGAGCCACCGATTGACGTAACATATCCGCCAAAATCGCCACGGTAATTTTGATTTGCCCATCCCAAGGAATTGGGATCATAAATAAAAACACGCCGATCAGAGACGGAATAAGGAACGTCAGTAAGGTACTGCTCATCGAGCGAGGCTGGCTTGTTGTCATAATATTCTACTTATTGTCACTGTTGGTGTACCAAGAGGCGAAAACGGGTGCACACAGCCCCTGTGATACAGACAAAAAAGGAAAAGAGCCTGCACCCTTTTCCCTTTTCTAATCGATTACTAGATTAAATTTGAATGCCTCGGCTACGCAAAGCTGCTACGAGCGCTTGCTGCAGGTCATTCATCACGCCAGGTTCAAGTACTTCACCATTGGCGTCCATCCAGGTGATGCTAGTACCGCCAGCTTGCGCAGGGCTTACCAGAATTTGATACTGCCCATCTTCAAGCGGCAACTGCATAGCTTCGTCACCCCAAATAGAATCCCATACGCTACTTTCTGGCTGAGTATAATCGGCAAGAATTAGGCCTTTATCGGCATCTACTTCGATGATTGTAAACTGCAATCGCTCTAGGAAACCGCTAAAGCGCTCAAATACAACATTGGTGCTTTGCTCAGTGATTAGCGCAGAGTTGCCTTTGTTATCAAAACCTAGCTCAAGCGAGATAATGCCTTGGCGCTGGCGTAAATCAACTTGTAACTGACGGTATAGGTAGTCAAATTCGGTTACTGCTGCATTTAAAGCTCGTGCTTCTAAACGCTGTTGCAATAAAGGCGTCAACGGCACCGTTTCTGAACGGTAATCCACTAATTTAGCTTGCAGTGATGCAGTACGCTGATGCTCTTTTTCCTCAATGATAAACTCGTAGCGTTGCTCTGCGACGGTCTCATCATCCCATAGCCAACCTTCTTCAACACGCACAATAGACAGCCAATCGCTTTCTAATGTCCCTTGCGCTTTATCAGCCTTGGCAACACCAACATTGTAGCTCTTAAATACGCTTTCAACTGCTGACCAAACAAAGTCTTTGAGGTTGTCGATGCCGTCGTTTTTGTCGAAATAGACTTTCGCTAGCTTTTCGTTTTCTTCAATCCAGCTACCCTGAGCCACAGGCATAACCTGCATTGGCGGCTTAACTGCTTTGTCATCTTCGCTGTTGTCATAAACAGCAACATCCATTTTGTACGTTGGGTCTTGGCGTGGAGCATCAAGGCCTTGTGGAGTGACTACTGCTTTGTTTGCTTGATAGTTGCGTTGGTGATGCGCGTCATTGGTAAAAATGCTACACCCACTTAAAGTTACTAAGGCACCTAACATCAATGCTTTAGGGATCCAATACTGCACGTTGTAGTTCTCCTATACTCACCTTTATTATTCTACGGACTTTGAGTCGGTGAGTGGTAATTGGTTCAGTGTCGATTGCAAGTTAATTGTTATATTGGCTTTTATCCAGCCCACAAAGACTAAAAAGATGAATCAACACCCGCTTCGCTGACGCCTGAGCACAGCGATAGGGAAGAAAAATTTTCACTATGGTACTTTTACACGAGGGCAAAAACAAGAAGCTCTCAAGTGAAATGACATAAATCACCCACATAGGTAAAAGCTGCGCTATAAAAGCGTATTTGTGATACACTTCGTCGCCGAAAAATTGTTTTGTATAGAAAGGGCAAATCCATGGTTGAGTTGGCCAAACAACAATTAGTAATAACTGCAATTGGTGAGGATAAAGCGGGCGTTGTCAGTGCTTTAACCCAGTTGGTCAGTGACTGTCATTGCAACATTACCGACAGCCGCATTGCCATATTAGGAAACGAATTAACGTTTATCATGTTGCTCAACGGAGACATGGCGTCCATTAGCCGTGTTGAGCATTTATTACCTACAAAAGGCATGGAACTTGGTCTGTTAACCATGATGAAACGTACTGCCTGTCATACCCAAGAACAATTTGGTGGTGGCTACAACCTCGAATACACAGGCATAGACACTCCGGGTACGTTAAGCCAGATCACGGGCTATTTTGCGCAGCACAATATTGGTATCTGTTCTTTAAAATCTGACACTTATGAGCAAGATGGTATTATGCAAATGCGCTGTGAATTAGAATTTAATGTACCGCAAGAGATCGATATTGATGCGTTCAAAGTATCTTTTGAAGCGCTCTCTCAACGACTTGAAATTGATTATATTTTTAGACGAATAAGATAAGGAATCAGTATGAACACCTTACAAGCAGGCGATAACGCGCCTTTATTTACGCTCGACGATCAAAACGGTACGCCAGTAAGCCTTGAAGCATTGTTAAACAATAACCAAGTACTGGTATATTTTTATCCAAAAGCGCTCACACCTGGGTGTACTGTTCAAGCTGAACAATTACGTGATCACAAAGAGCAACTTGCTGCGCTTAACACCGTGGCTGTGGGGATCAGCCCTGATCCTGTGAAAAAGTTGAAAAATTTTGAGACCAAAAAAGAGCTCAACTTCCAGCTTCTTAGCGATGAAGACCACAAAGTTGCCGATGACTTTGGCGTGTGGGGCCTAAAGAAATTTATGGGTAAGGAATACGATGGTATTCACCGCCTGAGCTTCTTGGTGGGTCAAGACGGTAAAATTAAACATGTGTTCAACAAGTTTAAAACCAAAGACCATCACCAAGTAGTCATTGATTATCTGAGCGAGAATCAGTAATAAGAAAGCGGCTTATGCCGCTTTTTTTAGTTAATCCCCAAGTATTTATGTACTTGTACTGATAAACGCCAGTTCTTCTGGATACAGGTGTCAATCGCCAACTTAGTTGCTTTTGCTTTTTGACTTATTGGCTGTAAATAAACAAGTTTCGGGGCCACCCCTGTACGCGCGAATAACGCTTCTAATTCTTCAACATGCTTTTGCATGGCAATAGGATGTTTAATTTCGTCAGCACGTTGCATCGCCGACGTAAGCACCTCGTAGCCGCCACGCATATTTATTTTAGGTGACACCGTCACCCAGGTCTCTTTAGGAGCTTGAATTTCAAACGTACCACTGGTTTCAATTTGCGTGCTGTAACCGTGGGCATGCAGTAATTCACACAAGGGATTAAGGTCAAACAGACACGGTTCACCGCCAGTAATAACAACATGTTTTGCCTTGTAACCACGAGCGTTGAATGCAGCCAAAATATCTTCAGCTTGTGCGTGTGCCCACAGCTCTGAATCAGACTTCTTTTCAAGAGTTTGCTCTAAGGACACAACATAGGTGTCATTCGCATCCCATGTTTGTTTAGTGTCACACCACGAACACCCCACAGGGCATCCTTGCAAACGCACGAATACAGACGGCGTTCCGGTATAACTTGCTTCACCTTGAATCGTTTCAAAAATCTCGTTAATTTGGTACAAAAATATTACCTACTGCTGTTACCAACCATGAAGTACGAATTGGTATAAAATCTACCCACAGCGAGTCACACATACACCGAAAAGGTGGTTAAAAATTGTGATCCGCCCACAAACCCTGTATTATACCGCGCCCGAACGTAAACCTCTATGATGATTATAAGGTGACCACCCAAATGGCAGAAAAAGTCGTTGTTATATATTCAGGTGGCATGGATTCTTTTACCGTGCTCAACAAAGCGCTACGCCAAGGCCATGAAGTCTATGCACTGTCATTTAACTATGGCCAACGTCATGTGAAAGAGCTTGAAGTAGCCAAAGCTGTGTGCGAAGAGCTTGGTGTGGATCACAAAATCGTCGATATTTCTGCCATCAACCAGCTTATTGGTGGCTCTTCGTTGACCGATGACATTGATGTGCCTGAAGGTCACTACGAAGAGGAAAGCATGAAAAGCACCGTGGTACCCAATCGAAATATGATTTTGCTATCACTGGCTGTAGGTTACGCAGTGTCACTCAAAGCAACCAAGGTTTTTTACGGTGCTCACTCTGGTGATCATGCCATTTACCCTGATTGCCGCCCTGAGTTTGTAAAGAAAATGGATGATGTGTGTCGTATCGCCAACTACGATGAAGTAGAGATTTTCTGTCCGTATTTAGACAATAGTAAAATCGACATTCTTAAAGACGGTTTAGAGATGGGCCTTGATTATTCTAAGACATGGACCTGCTACAATGGCCGCGAAAAAGCGTGCGGCAAGTGCGGTGCGTGTCAGGAGCGCCTTGAAGCATTCGCGTTAAATAACGCGACAGATCCTCTCGACTACGAAGCCTAAGGCCGTCATCCCTATTCGCCAGCCACTTTAGCCTGTTGCATGCAAGTGGCTTGGCGCTGACATGCTCATATTTTGTCCCCTAAAATTACCTACCTTTAACAATATCTTGTTATACTGGCGCCGCACAGCGTGTTTGCGTTCTCTTTTTCAAAAGAAATCTTTGTAAAAACAACAACGCGTAAATAATAAAAATCAGATAGTTGCACTTGAATTAACGGCTTGAAAATGAGAATCAAACCTAAAACGCTATTAATACTCCTTAGTCTGCTTTATCTAAGTGGCAGTGTTTTTGTTGTTCAATCATTTTCAGACTTATATCGCCAGCAACAAATCAGTGAGCAACGAGAACAGCTCGCCAAACAAGTTGCCTTCACACGAGCAAAAATAGAGAGCCTTGTCTATCAAGAAGTCTTTGCCGCAGAAAGTATCGTGATTATCGCCAACTTGGATATGCAGTTTATTGAACAAAACTGGAATACACTGGCATCAGGGTTAGCGAGCAATTCACAGTTGATCAGAAACATTGCTCTAGCTCCTGATAATATCGTCAAATATGTCTACCCCTTTGATGGCAATGAACGCGCACTTGGACTTGATTACAGTACTGCACCTAAACAATTAGCGACGATAGAAAAAGCACGACAGCAACGTGGTATTTTTATCGCTGGGCCCCTGCCATTAGTGCAAGGTGGAACAGGGTTAATTTTGCGCTTTCCTTTGTATGCAAACGTACTCGAAGATGATTCATACTGGGGTACCCTGAGTGTGGTGCTTGATGATAATGCCATTTACGAGCAGTTGTCACTGTCAGGCTCAGAGCACATCACCTATGCACTCAAAGGGGCGGACAGTGCTGGAGAAAAAGGTCGTTTATTCTTTGGTGAAGCGCAAACCTTTGCCAATGCAGATCTTGTGGAGACAGTGCAAATACCCAACGGCACATGGGTTCTCGGTGCAAAATACCGAATCAGCGAACACACAAGTTATCAGCACACACTTATTGTGGTGGTTGGAATATCTGTCTCTTTGATCCTGTACTTTTCAATACTCTTCTTAGTGCGAGCCTATTTAATCGTCAAAGAAACGTCTCTGCAAGATGACTTAACGCATCTTGCCAACAGACGCTCTATCATGCAACGCCTGCACTATTTAACACAAGATATGGGCGAAAATAAACAATTCGCTATCATCAATATAGATCTCAATGGTTTTAAATCGGTTAACGACACCTATGGTCACGATGCTGGAGACGCACTGCTCATTCATGTTGCTCGAAACCTCAAAAAACAACTGCGAGATACAGACATCATTGCCCGCCTCGGCGGCGATGAATTCTTAATTTTATTGCACCGAATCAACAATGAAGAACAAGTCATTGCGGTGGTTGATAAACTACGCAGGCATATGAGTAGCGCACCTTTGTATTACAAAGGTAACGAGCTATATGCATCGTTGAGTTTCGGCTATAGCTGCTACACTCAGGTGACCTTGGATATCGAAAACTTGCTAAGCGAAGCTGATGCTCGTATGTACGCTGACAAACGCCGCCAAAAAGCGGCGCTGGCAAAAAAACAGGCAGAGCAACAAACCTAAGTTTTTTGCCCTACACGCGCTTAGCTAATAATTAACTGTTGCTGTAGCTCATGCACTTGGTCACGCACTTTAGCGGCTTTTTCAAACTCAAGCTCTCGCGCAAACTCATGCATTTGTGCTTCTAAGCGGCTAATTTCTTTCGCCAAGTCTGCTGCAGACAAATGCGTTGTAGCTTTGTTTTTACTTGCTTTGGGGTCTTTGCGTGAGGTAATACCTTGACTGGTGTCTTGTCCAGTATCCATCACATCAGTGATACGCTTTTTAAGCGCTTGTGGCGTGATGCCATGAGCTTCATTATGTGCAATTTGCTTTTCGCGACGGCGGTTAGTTTCATCAATGGCTTGGCGCATAGAGCGCGTGATCACATCGCCATAAAGAATCGCTTTACCATTAATATGACGGGCCGCACGACCTATGGTCTGAATAAGCGAACGCGCAGAACGTAAGAAGCCCTCTTTGTCGGCGTCAAGAATCGCCACTAACGACACCTCTGGCATATCAAGGCCTTCACGTAATAAGTTAATGCCAACCAACACATCGAACACGCCAGCGCGCAGGTCTCGGATGATTTCCATACGCTCTACCGTATCGATATCGCTATGCAGGTAACGCACTTTAACATCATGATCGCCCAAATAATCGGTAAGGTCTTCAGCCATGCGCTTAGTTAACGTGGTCACTAACACACGCTCGTCAATGTCAACACGCTTGTATATTTCAGAGAGTAAATCATCAACCTGAGTGCTTACTGGGCGCACTTCAATTTCTGGGTCAACCAACCCAGTAGGCCTTATCACCTGCTCTGCAACTTCACCACACGATTTAGTTAGCTCATAATCGCCCGGTGTTGCCGATACATAGATCGTTTGCGGCATGATAGACTCAAATTCTTCAAACTTTAGCGGTCGGTTATCCATCGCCGACGGTAAACGAAAACCGTATTCGACAAGATTCTCTTTGCGCGAACGGTCGCCTTTATACATGGCTCCTATTTGTGACACCGTGACATGTGACTCATCAATGATCATCAAGGCATCATCGGGCAAATAATCTAACAAGGTAGGTGGCGGCTCGCCTGGAGCTCGGCCTGACAGATAACGACTGTAATTCTCGATGCCTGAGCAGTAACCCAATTCTTGCATCATTTCGATGTCATACTGGGTACGCTGTGCCACCCTTTGCTCTTCGATTAAGCGATTTGCATCGAGTAGCTGTTGACGACGCTCTTTTAATTCCACTTTAATGTTATCAATCGCACCGAGGATTTTCTCCCGAGGCGTTACATAGTGCGTCTTCGGGTAAATAGTAGCGCGAATGAGGTTTTTCTCTACATGCCCTGTAAGTGGATCAAATAAGCTCAAGCGCTCAATTTCATCATCGAACATTTCCACACGCACAGCGATATCGTCGGATTCGGCGGGAAAGATATCAATCACCTCACCACGTACCCGGTAAGTGCCACGGCTAAAGTCCATATCATTACGCGTGTACTGCAACTCAGCTAAGCGCCTTAGCATGTCGCGTTGGTCAACCGTATCACCCACTTTGAGCAACAACATCATCTTCATATAAGAGTCTGGGTCGCCCAAACCATAAATGGCCGACACCGACGCAACAATAATTACGTCGCGCCTCTCAAGCAAAGCTTTGGTTGCAGATAAGCGCATTTGTTCGATGTGCTCATTGATTGAGGCATCTTTTTCAATAAAGGTGTCACTGGCAACAACGTACGCTTCAGGTTGGTAGTAATCGTAATATGAAACAAAATACTCGACCGCGTTATTGGGAAAGAACTCCTTCATCTCCCCGTATAGCTGCGCCGCGAGAGTCTTATTGTGCGCCATAATGATGGTTGGGCGATGCAGCGTTGAGATAATGTTCGCCATGGTAAATGTTTTACCCGTCCCCGTAGCCCCCAACAAGGTTTGGTGCGCAAGACCCGCCTCTAGCCCCTCAACTAATTGCTTTATCGCAGTCGGTTGGTCGCCACTAGGTGAATAACTGGATTGTAAATCAAATGCATCACTCACGGTGTTAACTCCTGCGTCTTAACCTCGGTACATTGCAAACCTCTAGAAAACCAGTAGTAAGCAATGACAGCGGTAAATAAATTGCCCAAAGCAGCCCCTACAAACAACCCTGTCAAATCAGCAAGCAAGCTACCTAGGTAAGCAATAGGCACATAAAAGACAAATAAACGTACAATACTCAAAATTAGCGCATTCATTGGTTTGTGAATCGCGTTAAAGGATGAGTTTGTTAAGATGATCACGCCTTGCAGCCCGTAAGACAGTGGTAAAACGTAAATAAATAACTGTATCAAGTCACTCACTTGCTGTTCGTCAGCAAAAGCCGCTGCGATAAACGGAGCCACCATCAGCAACAGCAGGTAAATCGCAAACTGCCACACCATGACGAACTTGAGGGTTTGCTGATATGCACTGCGCACACGCTCGTGTTTTCCCGCACCAAAATTTTGGCTAATAAATGGTGGCAACGTCATCGACAATGCCAATACCACCAACGAAGCAATAGACTCAATGCGACTGCCCACCCCAAATGCGGCAACAGCAGGTGCACCAAAGTTGGCGACGATAGCCGTCATGACCGCCATTGCAATCGGCGTAAGCATATTTGCCCCCGCCGCAGGTAAACCAATTTTTAAGATTTTACGCGTCGCTACAGCAAATGATTGCGAGGGACATCGCAGTGTTACTAAGTTACGCTGACGAGTCAGTATATATAGAATTGCTGCAACGCCCAGAATCCAGGATATTGCGCTAGCAATCGCAGCTCCTTGAACCCCCATGGCGTCGATAGGCCCAAAGCCGAAAATCAAAATCGGATCTAAAATAGCATTCACAAGGCCCGAGCACCCCATAACTATACTCGGCGTTTTGGTATCACCATTGGCTCTTAACACGGCGTTACCTATCATTGGCGTCACCAGTAATACACTGGCTAGAAACCAGATATGCATATACTGCTCAATAATTTCAATTAGATGCGCCTTTGCACCTAACAATAGAAATATTTCCTCAGTGAATAGGTAACCAACTGCCGACAGCGCTAAAACCATCACGGCAGATATAACCAGCGCCACGCCGCCGTCAAAACGCGCTTGGTTGGTGCTTTGCGCGCCAAGTGCTGTGGCAATGACTGCCGAAGTACCTATACCTAACCCAATTGCGAGGCTTATCACGGTAAATGTGACTGGAAACGTAAAACTAATTGCAGCCAGAGGCTCAGTACCGAGCATACTAATGAAAAAAGTATCAACTAGATTAAACAGCATTAAAAAAATCATGCCGAAGATCATGGGAATAGTCATCTTGCGCAAAGTTGGCACAATTGGAGCACTGAGGATCACTGAAGAATCGGCTGTAGCCATAACGACGCTTATTGCTGCTATTAGGGAAGCCCTATTCTAAAACATCCCAGCATCCCCTTCCATGGTTAATTGATGCATAAAGAATGTTCATTTTTTCGAATTTCAATTAATTTCGGCGCTAAAGGGCGTAAAAAACAATTAATTTACACTGTTGAAACAATGATACGTATTTATGCGTTATTTTTGCACAAGACAAGGACAAAAAAGCGTCATCAAAGTATAAAAATATATTTTTTTGTAACTTTAAAGAATATCATCTCAAACCATTGTTTTATATATGAAAAAATTTTTACCTCATCCCTATTGCATTCTCAATAAGTCCCCTCCGAAGCCGATTAACCCTGCCTTGCGTGCATTAATAAACAGACTTATCCACAGATTTCGTGGATAAGTTAACCCAGCCCTTTAAATATAAGGGATTAGCCAATATGAACAAAAAAGAACACATATTACCTATTAATATATGCACTTCATTAGTGCATTGCCGGTAGCACTAAAATCAGGCTTCCTTTGTCGCCTTTAAGACCGCGACATTGCCTTGGTAAATACAAATATAAACGCTGTGGATGCCCTTAATTTGGTTGCTTAGCAAGCAAATTGAGCGAAAAAGCGACGAACGAGCTGTTTTTTTTATTTTTCGAGTTTTATTAGTTGACACTGGCAAGTGGGGTCATTAATATTTCGCCCCGTTGAGAGACAGGCGCTTCCCCCTTAGCTCAGTTGGTTAGAGCGACGGACTGTTAATCCGCAGGTCCCCCGTTCGAGTCGGGGAGGGGGAGCCAATTTTCTTTCAACATCAGGTTTTGTTCCCCCTTAGCTCAGTTGGTTAGAGCGACGGACTGTTAATCCGCAGGTCCCCCGTTCGAGTCGGGGAGGGGGAGCCACTTCCTACATTACGTTTTGTTCCCCCTTAGCTCAGTTGGTTAGAGCGACGGACTGTTAATCCGCAGGTCCCCCGTTCGAGTCGGGGAGGGGGAGCCAACAACGTCACTCCTCGTTACATAAATTCCTTATTCTGTACCTAGACATCTGTCTGTTAGTAAACTAATCTTCAACTATATTTTTGTTTATATTCAATACGCTACTAAACTGTTAATTAGTCTTCCGAAATTATTACAAATCGTATCAACAAGTTGTCGTGTGTCTTGGGAGCGGTAATACTCTGTTACCACTGCTCGTCACCTAACTGATTGCGAGGATAAGATTTTTGGATAGATAACGGATTATTTAAGGCCTTTTAAAGACCTGAGGAATTATATTAGGGCTTTGACTGTCCTTGTGCGGCTTTGAACTTCGCAGACTGTACTTAAGAGTAAAGGATAAGCAACTTTGAAACGGTTCACTCTCCTACAATTCACTTTATGGCTATTAGCATTGTGCGCTGGTGTTGTTGCTAATGTGATGGTGTTTCACACGTTGAGCACACAACAGCAAGATACCATGCAAAAGCAACTGCAACACTATTTGAATATTCAGCCTGTAGCATCTATTGAATTAGCCGATCCTGAAAAAGGTGCCCTGTTCGCTGAACAAATCTCAGCGCTTATGCCTGTGCAAAAACTATGGGTTCGAAATAGCGATGGAGAAATCCTCGGCTCTACTAGCAAAACCCCCAATGATGCACTTATCCTGCAAATTGCTCAGTCACAATTTCAATCAATTCACAGCCAATATGCCGTGTCTGAAGACAGTGAGTTGCGTGTTGAATTTGTTGCCGATTTAAGTGCTTTGGCAAGCTCATTTGAGCAAGGCCTACTCTACTTCACGCTCGTTATTACCTTTATTTGCTTTGTGCCAATTGCCAGTTTAAAAACAGCATTTAGAGGCTATCGCCGCCGTATTGCTGACATTGTTGCGACCGTTATTGATCACTTTGTCAGCGCCAATGATGTGCCTGATTCATATACGCGCGCATTTGGTGATGACAAAGAAAAATTGAAAATAGCCAACCAAATTGCTCCGGCTTTAAAGCGTTTGAATTCTCACCTAGGCGTGCAGCTAGACAATATAGCCAGCTCAGCAGTGGAAATTAAAAAAGAAGCGTATAAAGACGTAGTTACGTCTCTTGGCAACCGCAATATGTTCGTGGAATATTACGAAAGACACATCGAGCACGCGCAAAATGAATGTTTTGGGTGTATCGCATTGGTGCGTGGTACTGAGCTGCAGCAAATAAACCAAAGCAGCGGTTATCAAGAAGGCGATGAGTACATTCGTAGCATTGCTGACATGCTATCTGCATCAATCACTAACTATGCTAATAGTAATGTGTATCGCCTCAACAGTTCAGATTTTGCGGTGGTACTGCCAAACATCCCTCCTAAAGAGGCTGAGCGCTTTGCGACTAACGTTCAAGCTAAACTGAATCAGTACCAAAAGGTGCATAACCTACCGTCAGTGGCGTACACCGGTATCGTCCCTTACGACCAAAATAAACCGCTGGGCGAATTGCTCGCCAATGTGGACGTGGCAATGAACATAGCCCAAAGTAAACAAGTTAATGCATGGCATATTCAACGCCCTGAAGATATCAGTGAGAGCTCTGTAAAGGGTGCACAAAATTGGCGTAAGATGATCAGTGACTTGATTGAAAAGCAGTCGGTCGAACTGGTGATTCAAGCTATTATGCCGCTTGGTAAAAGCAACGCTGCCTATTCGGAAATTCAGGCTCGTTTTCGCGATGCCGAAGACCACATTTTGCCAACGTCGTCATTCATGGCAATGGCAGATCAGCTAGGCAAGTCGATAGAGCTGGATCAAATGATCATTGAGCACACCCTCAAAGCGATTAAGACACAAAACCTTAACGCTCAGTACTTTGGTGTAAATGTGTCAGCAGCCAGTGCACATGACGATAAATTCCTCATTTGGCTGGAGCGCCGTCTGCTTAAAGAAGGTGAATTATCTTCACGCTTAGTGTTTGAGATTTCTGAATTGGGCTTACAACAAAATATCAACGCCAGTAAGCGCTTTATTTCAATGCTTCACCGCTCTGGCGCACGTATTACCGTTGAGCGTTTTGGTGTGGGACTCACTTCATTCAAGTTCTTCCGTGAGCTAAAACCTGACTTTATCAAGATGGATGCAAGCTATACGCGCGGCCTGGAAGACGACAAGAACAACCAATACTTTATGCGTCTCATGGTTGATTTAGCGCATCGTATCGGCGTGAGGGTATTCGCTGAAGGTGTAGAAAGCCAAGAAGAGAAACATGTTATTGAGGTACTGTGCCTCGATGGCGCTCAGGGCTACTACATAGAAAAACCACGAGAGCTGGCCATCACAAAATAATATAAAGAGGGGTTTCCCCTCTTTTTTATGCCCGCCAATTATCTACACCCCAAAAATAGTGTGTTGAATCCTGACACTTATGCCCTCCCGATAGTTCGATAAGATTGGTTTATCTCACTGCATTTTGCCAAGCTACTCTTTTTATTATCAATTTCAAAGCCCGACTTAAAAAGCTAAATACGAGCCTAAACCTAAATTCGAATGCGAATGAATAGCAATTGTAAATAACTGATTTATAAGAAAAATATTGATTTAATTAATGGATAAACTAAACTTAATGCACTAAATAATGACGAGGCCGAAGCAAATGCAAGGTAAACAACGAGTTATAGACAGCTTTAATAAATTACTCGCCAACGAGCTAGCTGCAATCGACCAATATTTTATCCATTCTCGTATGTACGAAGATTGGGGTTTGAATAAATTGTATGAACGTTTAGAGCATGAACGTGAAGAAGAAACACAACATGCCGATTGGTTAATTAAACGTATCTTATTTCTTGAAGGCGTGCCAAACATGACCAAGCGTCGCGACCTCCTAGTAGGAAGTGATGTAAAGGAAATGATGGCCAACGACCTCAAACTCGAGCTCGAAGTTGTTCAATGCGTAAAAGAGACCATTAAAATCTGCGAAGAAGAGCAAGATTATCAATCTCGTGAAGTGCTCGAGAAGCTGTTATTTGATACCGAAGAAGATCATGTGTATTGGCTAGAGCAGCAGCTTGGCCTTATTGATAAAATCGGTATTCAAAACTACCAACAATCACAAATGGGTGACTCAGAGGTAGCATAATGAAAGGTGATAAAGACGTAATTGCTGCACTGAACACAGTGCTTGCCAATGAACTTGTAGGCATTAACCAATATTTCCTTCATGCGCGCATGTTCAAGGATTTTGGCTTTAGTAAACTAGACAAAGCAGACTACAAGGTTTCTATTGTGAAAATGAAAAATGCGGATCGCCTTATTGAGCGTATTTTGTTTCTAGAGGGACTACCGAACCTGCAACATTTAGGTCGTTTACGTATCGGCGAAGACCCACAAGAGATGATTGGCGCCAATATGGACTTTGAGATTGAATCTCTAAAAGACCTTCAAAATGCCATCAAACTCGCTGAAGAGCGTATGGACTATATTAGTCGTGAGGCCCTTGATGCAATCCAAAATGAGCAAGAGGAGCAGATTGATTGGCTCGAAACTCAGCAGCATCTCATTAAAGTAACGGGCATTGAGAACTATCTGCAATCACAGATGTAAAGCCGACAGTTAGATAAAAGCCGCTATTTGCGGCTTTTTTACGTTATAAAACAGACTCAATCGGCAACCAAGACATTAACCATGTACTAAATCGTGCCAACGTACTTGTTTGTGGTTCGTGATTGTATATGCTGCCATCACTGTCAGTCCACATAAGCTCGCCCTGCTCGCTTAACGTTACACGCCACGCAAAATGGGGCATATCGGAATCGACCCAGCTTCTGAGCATAGCATTTATGTCACAAGACATGAGCACAACCCCTAACTCAGTATTGAGATTGAACGAACGTGGGTCTAAATTTAGCGAGCCAATAAAAATACGATCATCATCAAAAGCCATCGTCTTAGCGTGCAAACTAGCGTTAGATGAACCGGTAAGATCGGTAATTTTAGATTTGTTGCCTTGTTGGGCAAAGTCAGGTTTCAATTCCCAAAGTTTCACCCCCATTGCCACTAATTCTTGTCGATAGTTGGCATAACCGGCATGCACCACCGGCACGTCCGTAGCCGCAAGTGAATTGGTGAGTACGGTTACGTCAACACCACTGTTTATCCAGCTTCGGATCAGCGCTACACCGGGCTCTCTGGGGATAAAATAAGGTGACACAATGACTGCTCGCTGCTTTGGCGCGCCCATAGCGGCAAGCATCTTAGGAGCCATATGGGTTGATGTATCTTCGCTTGAGGTAAGCAATTTATTTGGATCATCAACATACAAATAGCCTTTTGCCCAATCTAAATTTAACCGCCCTTTTTGCAGGTTTTTGACGATATTTGAGCTTTTGAGTCGTTGCACATATGGGCTGTCGCTACCATATTGCTCGCTCACAACCTTGGCAAAAGATTCTCTGATAGTTGCAAAATGTTGAGGATCTGCTCGGACGTATAATTCCTTTACGTTCACTGCGAGCGGGTGATTCCAATATAAGTCAAAGGCGTGAGAGGCTTTTTCTACTATTGGACCGACACTCAATATATCAAGGTCCACAAACTGTGCGTGATCTTCTCCGGAGAAGTACGCATTGCCGATATTGCGCCCGCCTGTGATAAAAACCTTACTATCAACAATAAAACTCTTGTTGTGCATCCGTCTGGACACGCGAGAGTAATCGGTAATAAAACTCAAAAACCGCAGATTTCTATGATTCAAAGGATTAAATAAACGAACGTCAATATTGTCATGTAGTGCCAAGGCACTTAAGTCTTTTTCTGACTCAGCTTGAGACATATCATCAAGCAGTATACGCACACGCACACCCCGATCCGCGGCCTTTAACAAGTAAGCGCTGAGCAACAGTGTGCTTTGCTGACGATGAAAAAGATAATACTGAATATCGATGGATGACTGCGCCGTTTCAACAAGCGCTATACGTGCGGCGAAGGCATCCAAGCCATCAGCAAGAGGGTAAAAGCCAGATAAACTATTATCTTCATGATTATCAAACAAGTTATCGACCAATTGCTGTCCCTCCACTGGCAGTGTATAGCTCATTGTTCGCTGACCATAAGCATCAAAATTAGGTACGGAGCTACAACCAAGAAGATACCCTACTAGCAGAGTAATAAAAAGCAGGCGCGCAGAGAAAAGTCTGTCCATGGTGTGTTATTCACATGCTGTAAGCGATGTAATTAACTATAACAAACACACATAAAGATGATAGAAATTAGTATTTTTACGGGAACAACAAGACAGTTATGCAACGTCGTCAGTTACGTCAACAATCTCAATAAGCTTTTGGTTGAGGATTTTTTTGGCACAATTACAACACTTGCCACACTGAGAGCCAACTTTAAGTTCTTGGCTAAGATCACGCATCGAACGCGCACCTTGATCGATCGCTTGTTCAATCTTTTTATCAGAAACGCCATGACAAAGACAGATATACACGAATAAGAACCACTCTCAGTTAGAAGATAAGATGAAGTTTAATCTAAACAATAACGATTATCAATAAGAATTTTATCTACGTTATTTGATTAATCTTTTCTCTAATACCAATCAACAAAAATATGTGATCATATATAGCGCTGGATAAATGATGTGCTAACTAGGCAAAATTTTTTATATGTAGTTATTTTACATAGAAAAATTTTAATAACGTGAGCATGATATTTAGCCCGCTAGAATGATTAGCTATTTAAGTTGATTGGTATAATTTTAGCCCCTGAAAGTTAGCGATTTTTCAGTGTCAGAATACACATTCGCTGTTTTTTCATCTTGAGCTTCAATTTGAAGCGTAATCCCCCCCCTTCTAAGTAGACTTTTATTGTGCGATTACGTCTTACACTGTTGATATTTAGTCTATTATTTAATCTACAATTAACGAGCCAACACCACAACACATCACAATACTGGCAGTGTAAATGCAGATACTGTGGGTGTTAACAACACGCCTGCGCACTAGGAGAACTAATGAAAACAATCCCTCATACTTTCGCAGCTCTGTCCTTTTTGTTTTTGGCCCCTGCGGCACATGCCGAATGGTCAACAACCATAACGGGCGTGAGTGACTACACCTTTAATGGTGTCAGCCAAACGCTTAACGACCCTGCACTTCAAGGAAGTATCGATTACGCTGCTGACAATGGGTTTTATGTTGGCACATGGGCGTCTAACGTTGACTTTGGCGATGATACAAACCTAGAGTGGGACGCCTACATCGGCCACTACGTGGAACTTACCGATAGCTTATCTATTGATTATGGCTTGGCTTATTACTCCTATCACGGCGCATCCTACTCTAGTGAAGGGAATTATTTTGAAGCGTATGCTAACTTTGCGTATCAATCTGAGCTGGGAACCAGCGAACTGAATTTTTGGTATGCGTGGGATTATTTTGGTACCGATGCGGGCCATGTTATTTCAATGCTGGCCCACAGTGTTGAGGTGTCACCGGGGCATACTTTGCGAGCAAGTATAGATACGTCAAATTCTCTTGATGGAGACAAGTTTGCTTGGCAAGACAATGGTAAATCCTACCTTCATTACCGCCTTGCATATCAAACCTCTTTTGCCGGTTTCGATTTTGAGTTAGCCGCTGAGGATACAGACATAGACAGTGAATACGCAGACGAGCGTCTCGTTCTGGCAATTAGTCGCACCTTCTCTTTGTAATCAGCAAAATGTTGGCATTTATTTTATAAATGCCAACACCTCTTTGAACATGGGGTGTTCACAGCTGTTTAACCAGAAAAATATGGCGCTTTCACTGGGCCAAACTTGCACTGAATTGTGGCGCATCTGCGCTAACGCCAATGCTTTATTCTGTGCATTACGAGAGCACACAGCATCCCCTAAAACTGTCACATTGTACCCTTTACTAACTAGCGCATTCACTGTGTGAAATACGCAAACATGACTTTCCATGCCACACACATAGACCATACCTTTGTCTGCTGGTCCAATATTCTCTAAAAGCTGAGCGTTGCCAGTTGCACTAAAGGTATGTTTTTCCAATACCGTGGCGTGCGTTGTGTCCAAACGTGGGTCCGTGCAGCCTAGTCCATGTAGATTTTGCTCGGTAATTATCACGTTAATCCCCAACAAGTTGGCTACGCTCATCAACTTCTGTACATGGCTCAATACACATTCATATTCTTGCATAGCAGCAGCTAATCGCGACTGCATATCTATCACAACCAATGTTTCGTTTCGCGCTGTCATTTTCATTCATTACCTTAATTCACCTTCTTGAACTGTTAAATTTAGTTGTATTTTCTTATTTTTTTGAAGAGAAATTATAAAGATATGGTGAATATCGAGTCTTATATGCTAGATTTATAGTTTATGATTTAACCCAATGTTGTTAGCTCAAATTGGAAACAAAATAGTGCACGCTGAAAGGGTTACAGCGTTCTCATGGAGTCAAGAATTGCGTCGATTCAAAAGTATGTTGCTCAACGCATTGCTGTTCTTATTACTTCTACCTACATATACGCTTGAAGCTGCAACTAGCGCAACTAATTACGGCTATCAATTGCAACGCCTTTCAACTGAGGAAGGTTTAAGTCAGGGTACGATTAACACCATAGTCCAAGATGAGTTTGGATACATGTGGTTTGGAACAGCACGTGGATTGAACCGCTATGACGGTTACAGCGTGAGTGTGTTCGAAAACCCTGAAGATGCTTTAAGTACCAACAACATTGTCCAAATTTTACGTTTAAAAAACGGTCAATTAGTGGTCTCAACTGAGCTCGCAGGCTTGTTCCTTGTTGACCCTGCAACGCTCACATCGCAATTGCTGTTAAAAAGCACTGATGCAGAAATCAACCTAACATACGCAGCTGTATGGGATTTAGTCCAAGACCCTCGTAATGCCGATATCATTTGGCTGGCAATTAATAACTTTGTTTACCGCTACAGCCTCAGCAGCGGGGCCATAGAACAGGTCACCTCCGTTGGTAACTCCTCGGTGATGATCCGTGCCCTGTTGCCGTATGAAGATGGCCTATACATTGGTACCTCTAATGGTTTGTATTACTACGAGAATAAAGAATCAAACCTCATCCAACACTTACCCGGTGAAGTCACTGACGCGGATCAAAACAATGTAAAATTTCTACAACTCGATAGCGAATACGGCCTACTCATAGGCACTGTTGCAGGTTTATACAGTCACAATCTCAATAATCAAGAACCCAAAGTTGAAACGCTTGTTGCCCAGCATAATATATGGTCTGTGCAGCGCTACGGTTTAACCGATTTTGTTGCTACGGAAGTGGGCTTGTTACTATTTGACAGGCGCACAAAAACCACTAAGAAATTGTTACGATTCAGCGACTCTCGCTACCCAATAAACGATAACACAGTGGCGAGTATGTACCGAGATAAAAGCGGGATGCTGTGGCTCGGTTCCCGCTCCCAAGGCGTGTATTCTTGGTCTCCATTGGCGATGCGATTCAAACAAAAAGAATTACCTACCGCGCAATATCAATATGGCGAGTCAACATGGGAAATTCATGAGCAACAAGACGGTACTTTGTGGGTAGGGAGCAACAACGGTTTAAATAAAATTTCCCCAGATGGCAGCACTGCGACCTACTTTACTGTCAATGACAATAAAATCGCCTTCGATCAAAATGCGGTGTACCAAATTCAACCCGCCACCCATGCCGACAATTTATTATGGGTTCAAACGGCCATGGGGGTACTGTTATTAAACACCGAAACAGACGAGTACATTAACCCTCTTGACCAAGCAGCCTTACCTCCTCACATTAGCCCACCTGTGATGGCATGGGGGCTACAACAAGTAGATAATGGGCTTACTTATTATGTGTCTAACAAGGGCTTTTTCAGATACGACCCTCGGCAAAACACCGTTGAAGAACTTAAGAGCATTGCACAAACCTTGCCCCCTGAGTATGCCTCTCATTTCTTACCGGCGCTGCCGAATCATAAAGATGACCCACTCATAAGTTACAGTGGTGCGTTGTACAGATATGATGCTCGCAACGACATGCTCCATCTAATCTACGAGTTCAATAGCGCCAGTCCCCAGTCATTCTACCTCGTAGATTCCTGGATCATTGATCAAAACAACAGTCTTTGGCTGAGTGTTGATGGCGAAGGTCTCGTGGCGCTCGATTTAGAGACACTTGAAGTACGCGACCGCATTGATATGACAGACGGGCTAAAAAGCACCAGTGTCTATGCACCTATCGTCGATAACTATGGTTTTTTATGGTTTGGCTCGAACAATGGACTATATCGCTACAACGTCAACACCTCACACCTTCGCCACTTCACTGTAAAAGATGGGCTCGCCGCCGCTGAGTTCAATAGTTTCTCTGTTGCTAACCTCTCTACAGGCGAACTTGCATTTGGCTCAGTGAAAGGGTTAATTGTTATCGACCCCGCTGATTTTATTACATCGTCAAACCCATACATTACACCGCCACCGCAAATTACGAATATTGCGCTGTTATCTCGCAAGCTCAATTACACCCCTGCACTTTATGCTAATAAACCACTCGTTTTGGAGCATGATGATGTTGGTTTGACTATTTCGTTTTCAAGCTTTGACTTCATTCACAAAGACCAGGTGCGTTACAAAATTGCACTCAGCGGTGCCAGTCAACTCAAATATGATGAATATGCAGATAACTCACTGCAGTTCGCAAAGTTAAGCCCAGGTAACCATCAGTTGAGTATCAGTGCCTATGACCCAGTCTCGGGAAGCTGGTCGCGCACCTTGCATTTAGGGATTGAAGTAAAATATGCCTTATGGCGCTCCCCGCAAGCGCTAAGCGCCTACATTATTGCGATTATACTGCTCATCGGTGGTTGGATTTTCTATATCCGCCGTCAACAGAGCCGCCTAGGTGTCGCTCATGACAAGCTTTTAGCATCACAACAACAAACTGAATTGGCATTGCAAAGCAGCAACAGTGGTGTGTGGCATTATAATGTTAACGACCGCAAGTTCAGTCAGCGCAGGCTGGCGGCTGAGCTTGGCTACGCCAAAGACTATAACGTTTGTTCGTTTGAACAATTCATTGAACTCATTCACCCCCATGATATTGACCGCTACCGCATCAGCTGGAAACGTTTTATCAATCAAGGGCAAAATGCGGCGTGGGATTTTAGTTACCGCTTACGCCACAACTTGGGTACTTGGCACTGGTATCACGAAGTGGGCCAAATTACACAAATTGATAATCTTGGGCATGCGCAAGAAGTGTCAGGTATATACACCAACATCACCGAGTCGAAAGCATCCGCTCAACAAGCAGCGGTGTTGGGTGAGGCAATCGGCCAAATCAGTGATTGGTTGTTGATACTGGATGACAACTTAAAACCCTTCTCCGCTAATGAAAGTTTTAAACATGCGTTCTCACAACAAGGCAAAGAAGTCTTACAGTTACAGCCTTTTGTCAGAGCACTAGGCAAACGTAAATTTACCCAGTATATGAAACGCATGAGCCGCCTGAGTGCGGGTGAAAACTGGCGTATTGAAGAGCGCATAAAAACCAAGCATCACCTGCAACACCCCGTACAAATCAGCGTCACGGCTGTAAGTCGCGATCAGTTAGATAACAGGGATGAAATTAGCTATTACGTTATTGTTATTACGGATCTAACTGAACAAAAACGCGCTGAAGATGAGCTGAGATACCTTGCAAACTATGACCCGTTAACAGGTTTGCCTAATCGCTCAATGATGCGCGCTAAGATTGCTCAAGCAATTGATTATGCGAAAGAAAATGCTTCACTACTAGCGTTGTTATTTATCGATTTAGACAAATTTAAGCCCGTCAATGACTCCTTTGGTCATGCTGTAGGTGACCAAGTACTGTGTTGTATCTGCGAGCGTATCTCGCAAGAACTCGATGAGCACTCTTTATTAGCGCGTCAAAGCGGCGACGAGTTTTTATTATTAATCGAGCATGTAGATTCGCCAAGTGCATTAAGTGAACTATCAGAGCATCTCGCGCGCACCCTTGAAAAACCCATTAACATTGGCAATATCACCATTAATATCTCCGTGAGTATTGGTATCGCGCTGTCTCCTTTTGACGCTGACAACGCCGAAGACCTTATTCGCAACGCTGATATGGCGATGATTTATGCCAAAAACGCTGGGCGCAATGGCTACAAATTCTTCACTGAGCAAATGAATAACCGCATCACACATAAACTCATGCTCGAGAACGCGTTGCAGGATGCCTACCGAGACGAGGTGTTGATGAATCATTATCAACCAATCGTGCAAGCATATGAAAAGCGCATAGTAGGTGTAGAGCTATTACTGCGCTGGGAAAGCGATGGTAAGTTTATTTCACCCGCAGAGTTTATCCCTGTAGCTGAAGAGATTGGCTTGATAGATGCGATCACTGAGCAAGCACTTCATCGTGCCCTGCGCGAGCTCCAACCTTGGTTTGAGAAGTATGATGACTTTTACCTATCGGTGAATTTGTCACCTTTGCATATTCTCAAAGCAAACCTTACAGAACGCTTTGTTGATATCTTAGCAATGCACAATGTGCAACCACACCAATTACGTTTAGAGATCACCGAAAGCACCTTGCTGGACGATAAAACCAAAGCTGCTGATCAGCTTAATAAATTGCGCGCTGCGGGGTTAAAGCTATTTTTAGACGATTTCGGTACCGGCTATTCGTCACTAACCTACCTCAATCAATTCCCGATTGATGTCATCAAGATAGATCAAAGCTTTGTGCGCCAAATAGGCATCAATAAAACCAATGAAGCGATAATTCGTACCATACATAACCTGTCACGGAGCTTGGGTCTGTATTGCATTGCCGAGGGTGTAGAGACCAGAGAGCAAATATTTTTCTTAAATAAGCTCGGTTGTCATCACCTGCAAGGCTACTACTTTGCCAAGCCAACGGATGCGCAGACATTGGCTTCGAAAGCGTATATTGAACAAGTATTGGATAGAATGAAGAATATTTAATATGCTTTGTGGCGTTTAAATAGAACTGCAGTGTTCATGCGCTTCAAGATGCTCATTAGCTTCAATCTGCAATACACTGTGGGAAATATTAAACCTCTGTTTGAGCATCTTTTCAGCACTCTCACGACACTCAGCATCATGTGCTGCGATGGTGCAGTGGTGTTTAAGCACGAGGTGCGCCCCTACCGCAATGTTGTTATCAAGCACCGACACGGTCACATTATGCACACTGGCAACATGATCCAATTTTGCCAATGCCGCTTCCACTTTTTGTGCTTTTGGCAATGCTCCTTGGCCCAACCTAAGCCTTTGGACACATTGAAAGATAAGCTGAAATCCAGTGAATAATACAAACACAGAGATGAGCATACTAAAAACAACATCCACTTGTTGCCATCCAGTCATCGCAATCACAACACTGGCGACCAACGTCGATACAGTAGACAGCAGGTCAAAAAAGGTGTGTAGGAACACCGCGTACACATTAATGCTGTCTTTGCGTCCTTTGTATAACACCCAAGCAGCAGCACCATGAAACGCAAAACCCAATACAGACACTGCGGCCATGATATGTGTGTTCACATTAGATTGTTCATGACCATGATGAATTTGCATATACCTGTCGGAACCGACAGACAAAATGGTCAAGCTAATGGCAATATACAAGGCACCATTAATAAGACCGCCTAGCAATTCTGCCTTGTTGTATCCTTCATTGAAGTTTTGCGCTAAATGAATGGCAATAGATGACGCCAAAATAGCGATAAACAGGGAGCTGTTGTGCACGAACAAATGCCCAGCGTCTGCAAATACAGCCAACGAATTTGCAAAATATGCTCCAACCAATTGAATCACCATAAAACTACACGTGATCGCCAACGCAATAAGTAGGCGTTTACGTGATGCTTGGTGCGTGGTGATATCGGTCATAGAAGCAGATTACGGAAATAGAAATGATATATAGTAGCAATTCTACTATTTTTGTAACAATATTACACTGGTTTTATACCAATCAGCATAAATCTGTGAGCAGATACAACGCTGGATAAATGATGTGCTAACACCTAACAATTTTTCTTATGTAGGGTATTGTACATTGAACAACTTAACGCCGTGAGGACGATTTTTTGCCTGCTAGAAAGAGTCGCTATTTAAGTTGATTGGTACACGTCTATAAAGTGCAGCTGCATAACATCATTACAGGTCAGTGAGGCGATGTGTGCTCTGGATTTACTTTTGCACTTTAGAAAAAGCTTCGCCAGATTAAAGAATAAAAGGACACATTAGGTGCAATCTACTTTTCCCCACCACGCCCTGGTTGTTGAAGGCGGCGCAATGCGAGGCATATTCGCCACCGGTGTTCTCGATGCATGGCTGGAACACAATTATAACCCTTTTGATATGCATTTTGGTGTTTCAGCAGGAGCGACAAATATCGCCGCTTTTTTATGTCATCAGCACAAGCGTAACTATACCGTGATCACTGATTATTCGTGCCGAGCAGATTTTATTAGCTATGGTCGCTTTGCGCGCGGCGGGCACCTCTTTGATCTAGATTGGTTATGGCGCAAAACCATCAGTGAAATTCGTCTGGACTTGGCGACCTTTGCCAAAAACAGTGCCCCCTTTTTTGTCACCGCTACAAATGCACACACGGGTCAGGCAGAATACCTGCAAGCCACTGCTGATAATCTTGAAGATATTCTTAAAGCATCCTGTGCACTGCCCATCGCCTATCGCGATTTTGTGCCTTTTGATGGTGCATATTACACCGATGGCGGTATTGCGGACTCAATCCCAGTACGAAAAGCATACCAAATGGGAGCCAAGCGCATCACTGTAGTGTTATCACAACCTCTAGGATATCGAAAAAAGCCAAGTAGACTTGGTTGGCTATTAAAGTTTGCGCTAAAACAACATGGCGCACTCGCTACCACCATGACCAAACGTTGGGCTGACTATAACGCCAGTTTAGACTTTATTATGAGTCCACCCAAAGACTGTCAGATTGATGTCATTGCGCCTGGCAGTGATTTTGCCATTTCTCGTACAACACGCGACTTGGCAAAGCTTGATGCTGGCTACAAAATGGGCATTGATGCAGGCCGGCTCGTTTGCAATAGCACGCGGTAAATCCACATAAAGGTGGTTAAATTGTCACGGTGGTTAGTGCTGCAGCACGGCCAATATTGCCTGTTGCAGCTCATTGGTTTGAATCGGTTTCGTTAAAAAGCTATCGAATAGTGCTTTTTCAATGGACGACACATACACATCAGCGGTTAGTGCAATCACGGGTGTAGTGATCCCTAGCTCTTTGATTTCCTTGGTTGTCTGTATGCCATCAATACCGGGTAAGTTGATATCCATCAAAATAAAGTCACAGTTGTTTTGTGCCACCTTCGCAAGGGCAGCTTCACCGCTTGCGAGAACAAAATATTCGACTCCCAGTTTATTAAGCATGGCACCGATAACCACTTGGTTGACCGGATTATCTTCGACAACAATCGCCCTTTTACCCTCTGGGACCCCAAGGTGTGGATTGGGCGCTTTACTGGGTTTGGAAGCCGGGTTAAAAGGCAAGGTAATATGTACACATGTGCCTGAATTTAGAGCGCTATCAACCTCAATGCTGCCTTGCATCAGCGCCACTAGACCTCGGGTAATAGATAACCCTAACCCCGTGCCTTCTTGAGCATTGCGCTTACTTCCAAACTGCGCGTATTTATCAAACAGCTTTCTCAAGTCTTGCTCGCTGATACCCACACCTTGGTCTTGTATTTCTAACTGAATATTCTGTTGCTCTACAGAGGCATGAACCCTAATACGCTTGCCACTGGGTGTAAACTTGATGGCGTTATTGATGATATTAGTGAGCACTTGTGACAACTTGATATCATCTATTCGGCAATATGTTTGTGGCCCAATAGTTACATCAACAATCATATCTACAAGCTTTTCTTTTGCAGTGTACTTGGCGATGTCTAACGTTTTTAAAATGACAGCGCGCAAATCGACAACGCTCTCATCGAGCTCCATTTTTCCAGCTTCTATTTTGCCAAAATCCAACACTGAGTTAACGATACGTAATAGCTGTGCGCCACTGCCGTTTATTTGCTTAATAAACTCAAGTATTTGCGCATCGACGGAGTCGATTTTCGTGTGCTCCAAGGCGAGTTCAGATAAACCAACAATGGCATTAAGTGGGGTTCTGATTTCGTGAGAAACGGTCGATAAAAACTCGGTTTTATATTTATTTGCTAACTCCAATTTTTTGTTTTTTTGTCTTAATTCAAACTGTGCGATAACTTCACGAGCCAGAATTTTGAGTGCATTCCTCTGGTGTTTATTGAGTGTCTTTGGCTTTTGGTCTATCACACACAAGGTGCCAATATTGTAACCATCTGGGGTTTTGAGTGGCATGCCTGCGTAAAAGCGTAAAAACGGAGCGCCTGTCACTAATGGGTTATCGACAAACCGTTCATCTTTGAGTGCATCAGGCACTTCTAGAATATCGTCTTGCAAAATCGCATAGGAACACAGCGCTATGTCACGTGCGGTTTCATTGACATCTAAACCCACTTTCGACTTGAACCATTGCCGGTTAGGGTCAATCAAACTGATCAACGAAATGGGAGTTTCACATACCTCTGACGCAAGTTGAGTAAAATCATCGAATAACCTTTCACTTTCCGTATCTAGCACTTCATAACTGTTAAGTGCGTCAATCCTTGCTTGTTCATTTTGGGGCTTTGGTGGCTTTATCACAGTCTGCGCTGGTTAAAATCTAAGGAAATATGTCTAAAGAATAGAATAAGTTGATGTAAAGAGCTAAGGGCAAATGCCATGTGAACCAATTTTTTGTATGTCTTTTGATGTATCTCACTCACTGGCTTTAAAAAATTAAACTGTAGATAAAAAAAAGCCGCTCGGGTGAGCGGCTAAGAACACTGCACCACTGGAGATTTCAGGGTGTGTGTGCAGTTTTTCCAAGTGTGTATATCACTGGCCGTGACGGATGAGGTAGTCAAATGCCCCTAAACTCGCTGTTGCACCAGCGCCCATCGCAATGATGATTTGCTTATACGCACTGTTAGTTGCGTCGCCCGCTGCGTAAATACCATCGATGTTTGTGGCACCACGGTTATCCACTTCAATTTCACCGAATTGCGACAATGCGACACCACTGTCTTTCAACCATTCGGTATTAGGGACCAGACCAATTTGCACAAACACGCCAGATAAACTGATGTTTCGTTGCTCGTTGCTCTGTCTGTCGGTATAAGTAATGCCCGTAACACGATGTTCATCGCCTAACACCTCGGTGGTTTGTGCGTTGGTGATAATAGTGACGTTGTTGAGGCTTTTTGCCTTGCGCACCAGCACCTCATCTGCTCGTAAGGTGTCGGCAAATTCCAGCACAGTCACATGTGAGACGATATTAGCCAAATCGATTGCAGCCTCAATACCCGAGTTACCACCACCAATAACGGCCACCTCTTTGCCTTTGAACAGCGGCCCGTCACAATGTGGGCAATACGCTACACCGCGGCCTCGATATTCACGTTCTCCTGGCACATTCATTTCACGCCAGCGTGCACCTGTTGCGAGAATAACGGCCTTAGCGCTCAAGGTTGCTCCACTTTCAAGCGCTACGTGATTACCATTGTCTGCATAGAGTCGCTCAGCACGTTGATTATCAATCACATCAACGTCGTATTCTTTTACATGCTCTTCGAGCTGTGCCACCAGCTTGGGGCCTTCTGTCGCTTTCACAGAAATAAAGTTTTCAATACCCAAGGTATCTGCAACCTGACCCCCAAAGCGCTCAGCGACCACACCTGTGCGTAACCCCTTACGCGCTGCGTATATAGCGGCTGAGGCTCCCGCAGGCCCACCACCTACAACCAACACATCAAATGGGTCTTTGCTGTCAATCTGCTTGGCTTGGCGCTCACTCGCTCCTTCATCCACTTTATTGAGGATGTCATTGAGGCTGATAGCACCTTGGCTAAATTGCTCACCATTAAGGTACACTGTTGGGACAGCCATAATATTGCGCTGCTGCACTTCATCTTGAAACAATGCCCCATCAATCATCGTGGTCTTGATGAGTGGGTTTAGCGCCGCCATGGTGTTGAGTGCTTGCACCACACCCGGACATGTTTGGCAGCTCAAAGAAATATAAATCTCAAAATTGAGCGCCTTATCAAGAGTCTTTATTTGCGCAACTTGCTCTTCATCTGCTTTAGTCGCAACACCTCCACTGTGCAAAATAGCCAAAACAAGCGATGTGAACTCGTGCCCCATCGGCACACCAGCAAAGCTAATTGATGACCCTTGTGCACCGTTTAACATCAGTGATGGACGGCGTAATGTCGCGTCATCAGAGTAACGTATCTTAATGCGCTCACTCAAAGCACTTAAATCGTTCGCAAGCGCTTCTAATTCTTTACTTTTACCTGTTTCATTGACGGCGAGAACCAGTTCTACGTCGCCGGTCAATGCACTAAAGTGGCTGGATAATTGATTCTTAATGTTGTTGTCTAACATGGTTCGCCTCAATAAAATTGGTTGGAAAAAGGCGGTGTTGCCACCGCCAAATAGGTAATTAACCAGTAGCGAAAATTAAATTTTGCCTACAAGGTCAAGTGAAGGTGCGAGTGTTTCTTCACCTGGCTGCCAAGACGCTGGGCAAACCTCGCCGTCATGGGTCGCGATGTACTGTGCTGCCTGTACTTTACGCAATAGCTCAGACGCACTGCGACCGATGCCTAAGTCATGGGTTTCAACAACTTTGATTTCACCTTCAGGGTTAATGACGAAGGTGCCACGCAAAGCCAAACCCTCTTCTTCAATCATCACACCGAAGTTACGAGTGATTTGACCGGTAGGGTCGCCTATCATCGGGAACTGAATCTTCTTGATGGTCTCTGACGCATCGTGCCAAGCTTTGTGAGTAAAGTGTGTGTCCGTTGATACAGAGAACACTTCTACACCCATTTCTTGCAACTTCGCATAGTGATCCGCTAAATCGCCCAGCTCAGTTGGACATACAAAAGTGAAATCCGCTGGGTAGAAAAAGACGATGGACCATTTGCCTAGTAAATCTTGCTCTGAAACTGCTGTGAATTCGCCGTTGTGAAACGCTGTCGCGCTAAACGGTTTGATTTTGGTGTTAATTAAAGAGTTACTCATTGTGACCTCTCTTTTGTCTGTTGTGAGTGATTAAACTAGCGCGAGTCGTTTGCTCGCTGGCTTGATATTTAGAATAATGACGCCACATCGATAAATAAAATTGATTGTTTAGATTGTTTCAATCAGTTTTAACGAACACTCGTAAGAATATGTTTTTCAGACAAAAAATGGCATTAGCCCAGTAAACATGCGGACCCAAAAGACATCCAAAGAATTGAATTTCATGGCGCAACAATATTGAAGATCCCTTGGCACGCGAAAAGGGCCAAAGCAACAGGATTTTTGCGTTTGTACAAAGTTAGGTTGACAGCTAATCTATTAAAGAACGTACATTTTTCAGCAACATAGCGCACTGATTACAGGTACACATATATTGCTTTTGATATAGGCCAAAAATGAAAGAAAAATTCGCAAACGTCACCGTAAGGGGAAAGGAAAACCCTGTCCAAGTGTCAATCATGGATTTCGATGACGACGAATTCCAAAACAAGGTGTTTGAGCAATGGCAACGTGTGTTAGACCTGATAGCCAAAATCTACGACATTCCCGCAGCACTGGTTATGCGTTTGCATGAAAATGACATCGAAGTGTTCGCCAAAAGCAATTCTGAAGGTAACCCCTACGAACAAAATGAGACGGCAGCACTAGGTGCCGGGTTATATTGCGAAACCGTTATAGGCTCAGATTCCTCTTTAGAGGTCGAAAACGCCTTAGAAGATGACATGTGGAAAGATAACCCTGATGTGCCATTAAATATGATCAGTTATCTAGGCGTGCCGTTAAAATGGCCTAGTGGTGAAGTTTTTGGCACTATTTGTGTCCTTGACTCTAAAACACGTAAATTCCATGAGCTCAACAAGCAATTACTCGAAGAGTGTCGCAATACCTTAGAAAAAGACTTGGAAATGATAGTGCGTAACAACGAGCTCAGAGACTCCTTAGAGTTACTACAACGCACTCAGCAAAGAGTCATTGATATGGAGCGCAGTAAACTTACGTCGTCATTGGTCTCTAATATCACTCATGAAATTAATACCCCCTTGGGTATCGCATTAACAACTGCATCTGCACTTGACCACCTTATCGAACGTTTACCGGATAATAATGAAGGCTCACTTGGCGCAAGTAACGTCAAAGCCGAGTTTAAAGAGTTTAACGCGCTTTTGAATAACAGCTTAGGCAAAGCCAAAGGGTTGATTGAGTCCTATAAACAAGTGGCTGCAGAACAAGGAAAAGGTCAAAAAGCGCGCTTTAATTTACTCGAACACCTTCACAGTTTGAGCACCATCATGGACAGCGATTTTGAGCAACATCATACTTCCTGTGAAATTGTATGCCCCAGCGACTTAGAATTAACCTCCTACAGTGGGTTGTTGTCGCAATTGTTAATCTTATTATTCAACAACACGCTTCAACATGCATTCAAACCTCACCAAGGCGGTAAAATCACGTTAGTTGCGCGTGTAGACAACACATTTCCAGAGGAGCAAGTGGCTATCATCGAATACCGAGACTCTGGTGTTGGCATAGACGATGAACATGTTGATTCAATTTTTGACCCCTTTTTTACGCTCAGTGACAACCCAGACAACAGTGGAATGGGGCTTGGTATAGCTCGGGATATTGTCGAAAACTCACTGCAGGGCGATATTCGCTGCGTACCCAATCCTCGCGGCGCATACTTTATTATCTCTTTGCCTTTGGAAACGCGTGAATGAAAGAGTTCTCTATCTTAGTTGTTGATGATGAGCAAGACGTTTTCTTAGTCACAAAACTCATTGCAAGCACGATTAATGTTGATGTTGAAGATCTCAAATTACATTATGTTAATTGCGCTAAAGATGCCTGTAATTTTTTGTCTGAGCATCAAGAGATAGGCTTGGTAATTTTAGATATTGTTATGGAAAGCGACGATGCCGGATTCAAAGTTGTTGATTTTATTCGCAATAAATTACTAGACACAAGCGTTCACATCGTTATTCGCTCAGGTAAAACGGGCACCATACCAGAGCAATACCTGCATCTTGCCAAAGGCATTAATGGCTACATAAACAAGCTTGATTTCACCCGTATTGATTTAGAAAAGCTAGTAAATCAGGCCATCAAAGAACAAAGCTAAACGTCGCGCACACTCATCATTATCAAAGAGTCGCCATACTAAAATGGTGACTCGCTATATTGGTGCATGTTGAATTTTGCTGTTTGTTGTTGCTGCAATAGTTGCGGTGTGTAATGTGGTCTTAGTTGCAACATAGCAGCAACGACGCCTTCGTTATACTCGTCATTCGCTAAAAAAAAATGTCTCCATATACGGTTTCCCGATCCGCCTTTGCTATGCTCACAAAGCAACCTAGCCATAGATGCCAAACACACAGGCGCGAAACATATAACAATGATTTCAACAACAAATACGTTGTTTGATTGAACTTAACTCATCAGCCCACGTACAATAGAAAAGATTTCACTCAAAGGAGCACATTGTGTCTATCGAACGCTACGTCAACCACATGCAGCTGGGTTACCTTGGCCTACTTCCCTTCTTAGCACTGCAAGGCTGGGCATTATTAACCGGGCAAGGCGAGAGCGTCGCGCCAATGTTTATCTATTACAGCATTGCCATATTAAGCTTCTTGTGCGGTCAACTGTGGCTCCCTGGAAACCAAACTCAAGGCCGCGCTATTGCAGCTATTGTGCCCACACTCCCCATCCCATTGTTAGCGTTATCAACACCCATATTCACACTCGCTTGGCTCGGTGCAAGTTACTGGTTAGTGTTGTTATTCGAAGTCAAATCTCCTGCTTGGCAAGAACACCATAAGGACTATCGAAAAATGCGTTTCATCTTGAGCTCAGTGGTGTTTGTTACCCACCTACTCATGATTGCCTTTTTACTCGATAACTCTTAGACAGCCTTAGCGCAATGCTTTACACTTTCGCGCCGACCCCTGAGATTGATTGAAGCGAGCTGAAGATGATCGACGCACTACGCCAAGCATTAGACGATATTGGCGAAATTTATGTAGAAAAAAATGCGGTATTCAAAGTCAAAGTGATCCCATTTTTTTGCTCGGTGAGCATCAAAAAAGATCATAAAAATGAAGGTAAGTTACGCTTTTACACCAACCAGCTCATGGAAATTGCCTTAGTTCTTCTATTCATTCTCTTTGGCGCAGGTATCTACAACCCAGAACTTGGTTTAACTCATGGACCAGTGCACTTTGCCATTGCGGCACTAATCGCCATGCACGTATTAATTCGTCAAATAGCCATCGAGTCACTCAAAGCGCGCTTGTATCACGCTGGAGCACTTAGCCCTAAAACGCCATCTGATAGCAGCCCTGAGTAAATAAGGGCCTCACTGCTATGTACCTTGATCCAGATTGGCGTATTTTAACGGTTGGTGACGGTGACTTTAGTTTCACCAGAGCCCTTACGACTCGCGTAAATTCGTCAAATCTTACAGGCACTGTGTACGACAGCGAAAATGTGCTGCGAGACAAATACCGCCACAACGGCATTGATGATCTTAGGAAACAGCATATTACCCTGCTCTTTTCATTTGATGTAACCGATGAAGCGTGTTGGCAGAGATTGGGCGATCAGCGTTTTGATGTGGTGATATTTCAGTTTCCACTGCTAAGTCAACTCGGTTCACGCGATGCATTTGAGAGCGCCAAAGCAGCAGGTGGCTTAAACATCCTTAACCGCGCTTTGTTGCACCAGTTTTTACGCAATAGTGCTCGTTATGCGCTCGACCCCAAAGGCGCGGGCCTGTGCTACATCACATCAAAAGACGTAAAACCCTACAGTCACTGGGGGCTAGACCACGCATTAACGCACCACACGCCAATGCACTACGTTGGCGAACAACCATTTGATTTAAAATCATTTTCCCGATACAAAGTGCGTAATGTTGACAGAGACAAACACGTTAAAGACACCTTGGGGATTACCTATAGCTATGCGCTATCAGCAAACGCGTTAAGTGAGCATTGCACACGTCCATACTACCTTGATCACCCGAATTGCTGTGAACTATGCCGTGCGGGCCCATTTAAAAGTGAGCGCGACAAAACTAATCACCTAGAAAGTAAAACCCACAAACACATGCAACACTATGCGCAATTGTGGCAGCGCTGGCTCACTCAATACCACGGCATCTAACGCACAACGCCCATACTCACAATTACTTACAGAATCTTGCTTGCAGCCATGTGGCAATATGGCAAGCTAACCCAAGCGTAAGGCTCATACAGTTGATCACTATCAATCATGCATGAGTATAATCATCATTAAGACAATAAAAATACTTGGGGGCGGATGTGAAAGGACTTCATTGTTTAGCATTAATGGGCGGTTTGCTCATCAGTAATTTTGCACACAGTGCACCATTTAACACAGCATCATTAGACTTTGACTTTACCATTAGCCGTCCACCGCTAGCCGTTGATCTCACACCCCACCCCGGCAAAGAAATAGTCGTTTTTGGGCGAAACACATCACAGGCTCAACAAATTGCTGTGGTTGCGCTTATTGACGGGAAACTTGAGCAAGTAGATCGTTTTGCTATTGGTGAGCAATATTTTGGTTATGATGTGAGTGAATCCTCAGAGCAAACCGATACCTTGTATTTTTTAGCCCAAGATCACATTGCCCAATATCAATACCCACAAAATAAGGGCGATGCGCGATTGATTTCATTTGTCGATGTGCACTCAATTTATCGCATTGCCAGCAGCAATTACATGCGTCGCATGGACTTTATTTATGACTTTAATAACGATGGACAAAGCGACGTCATGCTCACCGACTTTAACGAAACCCATGTGTGGTTATCGGTGCCAGATAAAGAACATAAAAAAGTATCCCTGCCCATTCAAAGCCATACTGTTCTTGATAGAGATGAGTTCAGCGCGTCACCTGCGCAAGTATTTGCTGAGGATGTAAATAACGACCAGCTTATCGATGTCAGTTACCTCAAAGACGGCAAATTACATGTGCACCTAGCCCACAAACGTCATTTTGAGGAAGTCACCCTCGCGGTGCGCGATGATATTTATGCCATAGATTGGTGGGATCAACTTGGTGAAGATGGTCAACCACTCGATCAAAGTGACTTGCAATACCGCAAGTTGGAGCGTTTTGAAGATGTAAATGGCGACAAACTCCCTGACTTAGTCGTACGTTTTACCAAAAGTTCAGGCGTGTTTGACCGCGTAAACGACTACGAAATCTACTATGCGCAACAATCAAGTGATGGCCAACTCAGTTATGCCAAGGACGCAAACACGGTGATCAGCGCCGAGGGCACATTAACCGATTTACAACTCCAAGACATAGATGGTGACGGCATCAAAGAAGTTATGGTTGCTAGTTTTGAGTTGGGTGTTGGGCAAATAGTCTCTGCGCTACTGGCCAGCAGTATTGATCAAGATATCTTGCTGTACTGGCAAGACAAACAAGGCAAGTTCCCCAAAGAACCTACGCTCGATTATGAAACACAAATGAGCTTTAGCATCAGCAAAGGCAGGGCCAGTGAGCCTTTGGTATTGCTAAGCGATATCAATGGCGATGGACGCAAAGACCTGTTGTTCTCCAAAGACAGTGATGAATTAATTTATCGCTTGAATGAAGGTGCACAATCGTTCGCACGAAGTAAAAGACACAAAGCTCCCTTGCCACAATCAGGTGTGCAAGTGAGTAGCGCAGATATCAATGAAGACAAAAAAGATGACTTAATCATCTACTACTCAAAACTTGATTCACTAGCACAACAAAAACGCCTCAGTGTGATGATCGCTCCCTAAGTTTTTGAACTGATTACCTCCCTTATCAAGCCTGTTGTATGTAAGACAGGCTTGGTTCATATTAAAAAGCGTTTAATAATAATCAGATACAATCACTTGGTAACAAGCATGACAGCATCAAAATACGTATTCACACTGGGTTTCATGGCACTTTTAAGTGGCTGTGCGCAATTGTCCGAGCAACAGTGTCGTCGTGGTGATTGGTTTGATATTGGCTTTGATCATGGCCTTGAAGGCAAGAGCATACAGCAAGGTAAAAGCATACTTTACGAATGCTTAGATTATGGCGTACGCCCCACATTACAGGACTATCAGCGCGGGCATGCAGAGGGATTAAAAGATTATTGCCAGCCTGAAAACGCATTCAAACAGGGACTTAATGGCGCCAATTATAATCCCATTTGTTATTCAGAAGACTTCCGCATAGCCTGGCAACAAGGGCATGACCGCTATGTTGTAAATAAGCAAAGGTATGAGCTGTCTGCGCGCTTATCGCAAATTGAAGCACAAATACGCGACATATACCGCCAATTACAAAATACCGAATTAACCCAAGAACAACGTCGAGAGTTAAAACACATGCGTCACCGCCTAGAGCACGAACAAGACGACTTGCGACGAGAACGTGCTCTTTTGCCAATACTGCCAGACCCCGTATTACCCAAAGGCGCTTAAACAAGCGCCACATAACATACCATGGCCACAATACTGGAAATGAGAAAACTAAGAATGGCACCTTGTTTAACCATATCTTGTATTTCAATCTCACCCGTACCATAAACAATCGCGTTAGGTGCGGTGGCCACAGGTAACATAAAAGCACAACTCGCAGCCATTGCGGCTGGGATCATAAAGGCGGTGGGATCAATCCCAGCAGAGAGTGCCGCCACCGCCAAGATAGGCATTAACAAAGTCGCCGTTGCAGTATTACTGGTAATTTCCGTAAGGTAAGTAACCACCAAACACAGCACCAAAATCATCAATAAAGGCGGCAAATAAGAAAGCGAGGACAGCCACTGCCCCAGCATCGCACTTAACCCCGATGCACTAAAGCCTTTGGCGATGGCAATACCACCAGCAAACAGTAATAGCATACCCCAAGGGATTGATTTGGCAGTATCCCAATCAAGCAATCGCCCTCCTTTGCCGTTGGGCACCACAAACATCACCACCACCGCAAACAAGGCTACCGTGCTATCGCCTATACCGCTGAGCCCTAACAGTGCGCTCCAACCACCAAAAGGTTCACTGCGCGTGATCCAGGCCAACGCCGTTAAGCCAAATACGATCAAGGTACGTTTCTCTTCACTGCGCCAAGGCCCAAGCTCTGGCAGTTCAATGTCATGCTCAAGGGTCACATTGCGGGTTAACCACAACGCGATAACTGGCAAAGCCAAAATGACCACTGGCACGCCGATTTTCATCCATGCTAAAAAACCAAACTCCTTGCCAGTATGCTCCTCGTAAATACCTGCAAATATAACGTTAGGCGGTGTGCCAATTAACGTGCCTAAGCCACCCACACTGGCTGCATAAGCAATACCAAGAATAAGTGCAACTTTGAGCTTTTGATTATCAACATGACTTAAAATTGCCAGCGCCATCGGTAACATTATGAGCGTAGTGGCCGTATTGGAGATCCACATGCTTAAAAAACCCGCGGCCAACATAAAGCCAAATACCAGTTTACGGGCACTCGACACACCCACCATGCGCACCATATACATAGCGAGACGTTCATGGGCACCACTTTTCTCTAATGATTTAGACAACATAAACGCGCCCATGAGCAGCAAAATAACATGGCTACCCAACGACGATGCCGCTTCTTTGTGATCAAGCACCCCAAACAGAGGGAGTAACGCAAAGGGGACTAAGGAGGTCGCGGGAATGGGCAACGCCTCTGTCACCCACCAAATCACCGTTAAACACGTAATCGCTCCCGCTATAGCACCTTGCTGGTGTATACCAAGGGCGAGGAGAAGCCAATAAAATGCCACACTCAATAGTGGGCCAAGCCAAATGAACTGTTCACGGTTAAGGGTCATGCAAATACTCTTATTCTTATTTTGGTTAGCACAGACGATTGCAAAACGAGCATGCCTGCCCTTTTTGCTTTATATCTCAATGCATTTATACCTTTAACGGCACACTAGGAGCAACTAACCTCGCCAATTAGCACGACACTGCCCGTAAAAAGTGAGTTTCTGGTCGCGTAAATATTTACCCTGTTCATTTGCGCAGTTAAACTAGCGCCTTGTTTTTCTTGGGCCTTTTAAGCCGATGTTTTCGACACACCAACGTACGTTATTTACAGCAGTAATGTGTTTACTGTTAGCCATGGTCACCATTCAATCGGGTGCCTCCATCGCAAAACAACTGTTTCCTTTGGTTGGCCCAGAAGGCACAACAACATTGCGCCTTGGCTTCTCGGCTGTGGTTTTATGTTTAATATTTCGTCCTTGGAAGGCCCTTCCTCAAGGCTCGCAATGGCGCAGCATCATTGTTTATGGCTTGTGTCTGGGCGGCATGAACATCACCTTTTATTATGCAATTGAGCGCATTCCTTTAGGTATTGGTGTTGCCCTAGAATTTACCGGGCCACTCGCTGTTGCTCTGTTAAGCTCAAAACGCAAAAGAGACCTAGTATGGGTCGCATTCGCACTAGCGGGGATCATTTTACTGTTACCTGAAATTGATATGGAAACAGGACTAGACCCTGTTGGTGTCGTCTTAGCGTTAATCGCTGGCGCATTTTGGGCTGGCTATATTCTTTTTGGTAAACGCACTGGCACTCAAAGTTCAGGGGGGCGCACCGTTGCGCTTGGTATGGCCGTGGCGGCATTTTTCCTGGTGCCCTTTGGGGCTGTATCACAAGGCAGCGCATTACTGAGTTGGGAAGTCATCCCGCTGGGCTTTTTGGTTGGCATCATGTCTAGTGCATTACCTTACACCTTAGAGATGGTTGCACTGCGTAATATGCCTGCACAAGGTTTTAGCGTGATGATGAGTTTAGAGCCTGCCGTAGCGGCATTGGCTGGATTCCTTATTTTGCACGAATTACTCACCCCTTTGCAGTGGTTAGCTATTGCGCTTGTGATCATCGCCTCTGTGGGCAGCTCCATGCAGCCAAATAGCGACCTTGATTCAGCTGATAAATAAATTGATCTGCTTAGCATAAGCCTTCGTATTGACTATTAATCTCAGTTTTATTCAGCATGAGACGGGCAGGAGTATGAGCGGATAACGCTGAGGTTAACAGTATTGTGAGTATATAATGGGTTCAAAAAGCCAACGCGACGTTGGCTTTTTTATTGCGCTTTAGTGTTCGGAGTTAAAGGTAACACATACTGTAATTGTTCCTGGCTCGCCCCTGTAACTTGTGCGAATCCTAACTTTTCTAGCAGTCTTATAGAACTCACATTACTGCGCTCAACACCCGCGACCAATGTGTGCCAGTCTTGCGTAGGGGCATAATCAGATATAAATGCGCTAAGTAACTCAAACGCGAGCCCTTTGCCCCAGTGCGCTTTAGCTAACAAGTAACCAATGTGAACATCATCCGCTTGATTGTTGCCTACAATGAGTAATCCGACAGGTTGCCCGTTTTCTGTTGGCTTCAGTACATAAACACGGCTACATGCACACATATCATCAAGCCACTGGGCTGCCTGCTCTGGGTTGGTCACGCCCGAAAAGGAGGCAGGTAAATGAGCTACGACATCGGCACATAACATAGAGGGTAATACGCTAATAAGGCGGCTCATTTGCTTATTGTTAGCGACCGGCAGCAGCTCAAAAACCTGTAAACGCTCGGTACTAAAAGCCAGCTCCATGTCATTGTGCCCTTGTTGTGTGCACTTTCCAAGGTGGGTTATGGCGATTTTCCCCCGCCCAGAAGAGCTTAATTTTATTCCCCGAGGGGTCATACACAATTGCCTCCTTCCACAAATAACGCTGCTCGGTAGGCATTTGTGCAAACTCAATACCACGGTCGATGAGCTCAGCGACTAACTCATCGAGGTGCTCATGCTCAAAATAGATGACCGCACCACCTGAATCTGCATTTTCCGTAAGTGACAACGAAAAAGTGGCATCACCGTCAGGACAGGCAAAACGTGCGTAATGAGGGGTATCAACAATTTGTATAAAGCCAAGCGTGAGATAAAACTCCACCGCTTGCGCCATGTTATTAACGGGTAAGGTGACTTGATTTAGGTTCATGTGGTGTCTCTATTTGATTTTTTATGCTCCCTTCAACCAACTTATCAGGTTTTTCTGGTTGTTAACAATCCCCAATGCCACCACAACATCAAATGAGATACACAGGTATACATACCAAAGCGGTGCGAATTGACCGTCTTGAACAATCAGGTGCAGACCGACGTCCCACACTGGATGCAACAGCCATCCGATTGCCAG
>NZ_JBMMUF010000013.1:0-82798 GCF_049257235.1 Pseudoalteromonas maris | reverse complement strand
TTAACGGTTCATTCCGCAGAGAGTTTCTTGATGCCTACTTGTTTGAGAATCTCAGCCAAGTGCAAGATATGGCTTGGTTCTGGCGATTGGATTATAACGAAGAACGAACCCATGAAAGTCTGGATAACCTGCCGCCGGCAGCTTACCGAGAAAAACTGGAAAATTCTAATTTAGAACTGTGTCATTAACGGGGAAGTGGACAGGTTTGCAGCATTAGCTGTAGCTAATGCTGTTATTTTACTACTGTTCCTAGCTGCAGCTCTAAGCTCGCCTGATAGTAGGTGCTAGCAACAGCCGCAGCATGAGCTTTGTGCGTTGAGTGAGGGTATGTTTGCTTGTTCAACTGCCGCGCGTATTGATTCTTGGGTGGCAGGGGCTCTTTCACTGTAGCGGTCAACTAACCACTCGCGATTGTCTCGCGTTAACATGGTGAATTTCATCAACTCTTCCATTACATCGACTATTCTGTCGCGATAGGGCGACGCTTTCATTGTGCCGTCTTCATTGAACTCTTGCCAAGCTTTGGCTACGGAAGATTGGTTGGGTATGGTTAGCATGCGCATCCAGCGCCCCAATATGCGCATGTTATTAACGGCATTGAAGCTTTGTGAACCGCCAGATATTTGCATAACTGCAAGCGTTTTACCTTGGGTTGGTCTGACGGCTTCCAATGTTAAGGGGATCCAATCTATCTGATTTTTTAGCACTGCTGACACGGTGCCGTGGATCTCAGGCGAGCACCACACCTGTGCTTCTGACCACGCAACAAGCTCATGCAACTCTTGCACTTTGGGGTGCGACGTTGACTCGCCGTAGTCAAATAAGGGGAGGTCTTTAGGTTCGAATATTTTTACGTCTGCGCCCAGATACGTCAGTATGTTTGCAGCCTCTTGTGCCGCGAGACGACTGATTGATTGCGCTCTGAGTGAGCCATACAGAATCAATACTCGAGGTTTGTGGGTATTGAACTCGGTGTGCTCGGGAATAACGTTGAAACTGTGTTTACGTAGGTAATTCATTACATCTCCTAATGGCGTTTGTATCTGCACCTAATAAGACGTAATAACCATGATAAAGACGAAAGTTTTTGCTCAGGCTAGCGTATGTTTTTTGTATGTGACTCTTTGCCTCGCGGTTTTTGATGGTAATCGATGAGGTTGCCGTGTTTATCAATCTCAAAGTCACAGCAGCGCTCAAAGAGTATTTTAAGTTCAGCTCGGCTTTTTTGTGTTCTTGACTTAAGAGTGGAGTAGCTGATCCCCAATCGTTGCGCTTCTTGCTTTTGCGAGTGGCCCTCTAAGTCTATTTTTCTGATCAGATCAGCTTGAGCTTCGGGCATCGCCTGCAAAAAAGGCTCTATACATTTAATTAAATCGGCTTTTATGGAGTATTCTGGCGCGTCTGCAACGTCAAACAATAGGTCATCTTGTTGATGAGACTGTTGGCGATAAAAGTCCGTGATGGTGTTTCTCGCAATTTGGAATAGCCAAGACTTTATACTGCGTTGGTCTTTTAGCTGGTGCAGGTGCAAATGGGTTTTGAGCAAGATTTCTTGCAGCAATTCCTCTACATCGGCCTCGTTGGCTATTTTACTTCGCAAGAAGGAACGCAAGCTGTGTTTATACTCGGCCCAAATCTGTTCTATACGCATATTACATCCTCTGTATGTCTGAAGGTATGCCAGTAATCCCAGCCAAAAAGACCTTCATCGTGTACGTGCAACTCCCTAGTTTTGCCATATTCAAAGTATGAAAGCTATTGCTTTTGCATGCCTTTTTTACGATGTACTTATTTCAACGCAATCCATTTGGTTTTACGCCCACAACCTCATATAGTTTTGATTAACTTACAGCCAGTTAAATAATACCTTGGATAACAATGAAAACACTACTGGGTTCACTTTTGGTCTGTTTAGGCCTTTGCACCTCTGTTGCTGCTGAGCAATTTTCACAGGGTCGCGAAATTAGCGAGATGCCGGATGTCTTGTCGTTTAAAGAGCGTGTGGCACCGATTAATGAGATGGTTACAGACAGGCTGGATAACTTACTGCCACAGTTAATGCGCGAGGCGGATTTGGACATGTGGCTGGTGGTCAACCGTGAATACGGGGAAGACCGTTTGTTTTACACACTGGTGCCGCAACCGACTTTTGCAGCAAGGCGAACCACTATATTGGTATTCGCTAAGCAAGAAGACGGCAGTATTGAGCGCTTTAGTGTGAGTCGTTACCCCATTGGCGAGCTTTACCCAACGGTGTGGGAAGGCGGCACATTGCAAGACCAATGGCAACGCTTAGCAGAGGTCGTGGCAGAGCGAGATCCTCAGCGTATTGGCATTAATATCAGTAAAGATTGGGCCTTGGCAGATGGCTTAAGCATTGGCTTGCACCAGCAGCTTGTTAAGTACCTACCGAAGAAGTATGAACAGCGTTTGGTGAGCGCTGAAAATCTAGTGGTGCGATGGTTAGAAACGCGCAGCGACAAGGAACTCAATGTGTATCCACAGGCGGTGACAATTGCACGTCGTGTAATTGCTGAGGCATTCTCAAATAAAGTGATTACCCCAGGGGCGACCACCACCGACGATGTGGCGTGGTACATTCGTGAACGTTTTGAAGAGCTACAACTGCGTCCTTGGTTCCAACCTTATGTGAATATTCAACGCCAAGGCGATGACACCAAAAAAGACGATGTGTACATGGGTAAAAGCGACCGCGTGATTCTTCCGGGGGATGTATTGCACACCGATGTGGGTATTTGTTACTTGAACCTTTGCACTGATACCCAAGAAATGGGCTATGTACTTAAACTGGGTGAAACCGACGTGCCACAAGGGCTCAAAAATGCGTTGGCGATAGGTAATCGTTGGCAAGATATCCTCACCAGCAACTTCAAAACAGGGCTAACGGGCAACGAGATACTGGCTAACACCATTAAAGACAGCAAAGCGGCCAACATTCTGAGCAGCACTTACACTCACCCGTTAGGTTTTGTGGGTCATGCATCGGGGCCAACCATTGGTATGTGGGATAACCAAGGGCCAACCCCAGTGCAAGGCGATTGGCCGTTGTACGGCAATACCGCCTATGCTATTGAAGGAAATATAAAAACACAGGTGCCCGAGTGGGATAATCAATGGCTGCAAATTAAGCTAGAGCAAGGCGCAGTATTTGATGGCAAAGATGTGTGGTACTTGGCTGGGCGTCAAACCACATGGCATGTTATTCGTTAACACCACGCGCAATTGAGATTATTACAACAACGCCGTGTTGGTCATTACTAGACTAATGCGGCGTTGTTGTTTTTTGCACTCTTCGTGCGTATGTTGGTCGCACTGGTTTTTTAGAATACCGATTATGTTCAATATCTTACTGCCTTTTATCTTCATCACTGCGCTCAGTCATATTGCTTTCGATGGCCTTAAAAAAGACGCACTGTGTTATGTTTTTAAACCTTTAACAACCGTGTTGATTATTGCCTTAGCGTGGTCACAAACTAGCACGCTTACGGCTGTGCATTACTGGGTGTTTGTGGGGTTGGTGTTGTCTTTGCTCGGCGACATCTTCTTGATGCTCAAAAAAGACTATTTCTTGCAAGGGCTGATAGCGTTCTTCTTTGCTCATGTGGCGTATGTGGTTGCTTTTACGCACACCTGTGAGTTTGCGTTGAGTACGATGTTGCTGGTGGCGTTACTTGTTTATGCTGGGTTATTAATAGCCATATTAAACAAGCAATTAGGCAGGTTACGTATTCCTGTTTATGCCTACGCCGCGGCACTTACTTTAATGGTGCTCACCAGTTATAACTTCTATCAAGTATCCGATTACCAATTGGGCGTGTTTACGTTTGTGGGGGCACTGTTTTTTATGGTGTCAGACTCTATTCTAGCTTACCGTCGCTTTATAAAAAGTTATATCTGGAGCCAACCTGCCATCCTGCTCACGTACTACTTAGCACAAACCTTGATTGCACTGAGCCTAACGAATTAATTTCCCCCAAAACCTAAGCGCTCACTTAGTGTGTGTTAGTTTGTGCTGGATCATTGCGCAAATAGCACCCCAAATCTATGCTTTTTGTATCAATGTTGATTAATGATATCAGTACCTTATACGCGCATGGAAAACCTGACGATAGCCATGGCAGGGCTAACCGCCATTATTCTCTTTATTTTTGGGTTGGAGAATTTCTCTCGAGAGATTGAGAGTATTTCTGGCGAGCGCTTTCGTAAGTCGTTAAGTAAGGCAACGAACATCCCCATCATAGGCGTGCTAATTGGTGCTGTGGTTACAGCCTTTATTCAATCAAGCTCGGCTACCTCGGTTATCACCATTAGTCTTGTTAATGCTGGGGTGTTAACGTTCAAAAACAGTGTGGGCATTATTTTTGGCTCGAATGTTGGCACCACGATTACCGCACAGCTGGTGGCCTTTAAACTCACTGTATTTGCGCCGGTGATCATTATTATCGGCTTTTTTTTGTCGTTAACGCGCAACCGCTTTTCAATTTTTGGCAAGGCCATTTTCTATTTTGGTTTTGTGTTTTTTAGCTTGAATTTGATTTCGTCGTCGCTCGCACCCTTGCAAAATAACCCAGCGCTGATTGATATATTAACGCAACCGCAAAACCCGCTGATAGCCATTTTGGTGGGCTGCTTATTTACCGCATTGGTGCAATCGAGCTCAGTAACAACAGGTTTAGCTATTATCTTTACTCAACAAGGCGTGTTGGGCCTTGAGAATGCAGTGCCCATCATTATGGGCGCTAACATTGGCACCACAGCGACGGCGATGATTGCCGTATTTGGCATGGATATCGCCGCTAAAAAGGCGGCGCTTAGTCACTTTTTGTTTAACGTGGGTGGGGTGTTGCTGTTTTTACCCGTGATTTTATTATTTGGCTATAAACTCAGTGACATTACCATTGACCCCGCTATTGCTTTGGCGAATATCCACTTTATTTTCAACGTAGTGGCGAGTTTAATCTTTATTATTTTCCTAACGCCCTTCACGCGCTTTGTTGATTTCTTGTTAGGGGAGGGGAAGATGGATTTTGAGCGCCTAGAGTTGCCTACCTATCAAGAAGATGAGGAGTTTGAACACATTATCGATAGGCTTGAGCACGTCAATGAGCAGCTACTCAACTTCCTAAAAGAGAACTACAACCAAGTTACGCTCAGTTTAGAAACTAACTACAAAGGCATTGAAGATACCGCTCATAAGCGGCTGGAATATGTTCGTTTTGTGGAAAAAGAGTACATCACTTACTTCACTAATATTGTTAGTAAAATCAACGATGAAGAGCAGTCTAAGGAATTAATGCTGCAAATTAATCGCTTTGATTATTTGTTCCAAATTCACGACTCGATTAGTGACTTGTTTGAGAGTAAGCGCATTATGAATGAACAATTCATTGAGTTGCGCAGTGACATTTTGATTTTGATCAGAGAGCTCTCGAGCGACACCCTAACCTTGTTCAGTCAAACCAGTGAGCATCCTGACGAAGGTAAGAGTGATGGTATTGATAAAGCGGCGAAGGTATTACAGCTTCACCTTAATCAGGCCCAACGTAAACTACTGATGCTCCTAGCTGACACCAATCGCAAAGACGCGGGCGCACTAACCAACTTTGTCACCTACTCTCAAAGACTCAAAGATAAGCTATTGAACTTACATAAAATGTCGTCGCATAAAAGTACCGAGGTGTAGTGGGGGTGGCGACTGAAGTCGCGTTGTGAGTATGTTTAACTTCCAAGGAGAGGCTTAATTTGCCAGCTGGTTGTACCAAATATCAATACAGTGACATTGATGAATATTCACATATACTCAAACTTACGGGTCTCAGCTACATACAATCAGAATAAGTTGAGGCTTTTTGAATGCTTGTCGTTTATTAGCAACGCATTGAAGTGTTTACCTCGAGTAGTTGTCAGCAAGGGAAACTCATCCTGCAGATTGTTACCTTAATACCTTAGGGAATGGCGAGTGTTGTGCAAGTACAACAACAAAAGGGAACTAATAATGATTACAGCACATGTGCGGCGTGTCTTTATATTCTTAACACTCATATCTTTTAGTGGTTGGAGTTTAGCCAGCCAATGTCCTGCGAGCAACGTGGTGTTAGACCCACCCGTGTTCGAATGGACTCACCATCCGGTTTCAGCAGCTAACCCCGAAGAGTATTACAGCGGTACGTTAGAAATGGGCGAGGCGTCGTTTGTTATTAATGGTGAAACATTAACAACGCGGGCGTACAGGCAGCAAGGGCGAGAGTATTCAATACCCGCACCGACATTCATTATGCAGCCAGGTAAAAAGTACGTTTTGCAGTTTAGAAACTTATTGCCTTATCAAGCTCCTTCACCAGAGCATAATGTGTACAAAGACCCTGATATAACAAACGTTCATACTCATGGCCTTCATATTTCAGGGGAATCTCCTTCAGATGATGTAACACGCTATTTTGAAGGTGGTTTTGGTGGTGATTATGTGTGGGATATTCCCGCTGATCACATGGGGGGCACATATTGGTATCACGCCCACAAACATGGCTCGACCTTCTTACAAGTATCCAGTGGTGCCTTCGGCATGATTATTATTGACGACAGTCAAGATGACATCCCCGCTAACGTGGCCGCAATGCAAGAACGCCATCTGGTTATGGGGTATTTAGACTCTTCTGTAGCAGGCACTGGTGGCGATACGATTGTAGGTGGCGACTTTACTCCTAAATGGACCATTAATGGCAAAGTGTCAGCAAACTTATGTTTACCGCCAAACACGTGGCAGCATTGGCGCATATTAGTGGCTGATCGTGATGCTCGAATTAAGAATTTGAATGTCGGTGAGTCGTGTGAAGTGGCACTGCTGGCTCGAGATGGGGTGTGGCGCACAGAAGTGCCGAAGATGTTAACTACCAATTCCATTAATCTAACGGGAGCGTCTCGTGCAGATTTAGCGGTGCGCTGTAGTGGTGATAGCAGCATTTCTTTAGGCACCAATACCATGGCACAGATATTTGTAGACGGTACTACAAATACACAACCGAGTCCTTTTGCTGAAGATGGTGTATCAACGTGGCAGTCAAAACGACCTGCGTATTTAAAAGACCTAAGAGGGGCTACTTTAGACGGTACAGCCACCATCAGAATGGGTGCTCGAACCATTAACGGTAAATCATTTGATATCAACGACCCAACGTTGTCATTGAACGTAGGTGGTGTTCATGAATGGAGTTTACGTGGCGCGACGAACCACCCGTTCCATCTGCATATTTACCACGTGCAGGTGCAAGGAAACTGCGGTGATTTTGAAGACGGGGAATATTATGACGTGGTGTCTGACAGTTGTAGCATTCGCTTTAACTTAGACCCAGCAACTTCCTCTGTTTATGACGGCAGAACCATTATGCACTGTCATATTCTTGAACACGAAGACCAAGGCGCGATGGGCTGGCTAGATGTTATCGGTGGAAAAGCGCCGCCGACATTCCCCGTTAACGGTGATATCAGTGCTACGTATTCACCCTATTACCCATTCTCAAATGGCAACTCTGAACCACCTGTACCGCCTACTGGCCTTAGTGCGACAGCCATATCGGCCAGCCAAATTAATCTGAGTTGGACAGATAATGCTAACAATGAAGATAGATTTGATGTGCTGCGCTCTAGCGATGGTGTGAACTTCGTGCCAGTTGCGAGTGTTGCAGCGAACCAGTCCCAATATTCAGATAGTAATTTACTTTCACAAACCGAGTATTTTTATCAGGTTAATGCAAGTAATGCCAACGGTACCTCCGCTAACTCTAACCTTGCATCTGCAACCACGTTAGAGAGCGTGGCGGGCACCCAGGTTCAAGTGAGAAGTATTACTGTAAGCACGGTATCGCTCGCTAGAGGGCTCAAGGCAGGAAGTGCCACCGTGATTGTTGAAGACGACCAAGGCAATCTCATTGCCGGTGCAACGGTGAGTGGCGAGTTTAGTGGCACCTTTAATGAGGTAATTCAATCAAGTGCGCCAACTAACGCTGATGGCGTTACCACCATTACCAGCTCGCAAACAGCAAAAGGCAGTGTGTCGGTGACCTTCTGTGTCACAGCTATAAGCGCGCCTGCATTAGCCGATTTTGTTGCTCAGCCCCCTGAGGTGTGTGGCAGTTTATAGTAAGTCACACGGCGATAATTAGATCACCAAGTAAACAAACAGGGCCGCGTTATGCGGCCCATTTATTCACGCACGAAGCTGAGTATCTGTGGGTTATTGAATCAAACTTACTTGCTTCACATAGGTATCAGTTTGTAATCCAAAATGACCCAGAACATAGGTGTATGATGCGTTTTCCCCCCACAAGCGACTACTGTGAATGCCATACACATAACAGGTTCCTGTTGAGCAAACGATTTGATCCGAGTAGCTCTTAATGGAATACACTTTATCGCCCAATGCCTTACCATAAATGCTATTAAGGAAAGGGCTGCCAACGGATAATCCATAATAACCACAAGTGCTATTCCACACGTTGTATGGGTAAACCCCACAACTGAGTAAACCTCGAGCCGCTCCCGCAACGCCTACAAAGGTATCCACATCTGATGCCATCCCCAGCTTATAGATTTGTTGTGCAGCTAAGGTGACTCCCATTGAGTGGCCGATGACATCAATTTTGCCCGTGCATGATTGGTTAATGGCAGAGAGGATAGCGCTGCGCACCGGTGTCTCTTCGCTGCCATTGTGATCATTGCAACTGGCACAAGATTTCGAACCCCAGTTAGGGGTAAAAATTTCACTACTTGAATAGCCCTTGCTGAGCAATGCGTTAATCGTGTTGTTCCAACTTGAAGGGGATGCGGTATTGCCATGTACCAAAACAACGTTATCGCGGCACGCTGCAAAGGCCGTGGTACATGCACTTAAGCACAGGACTAAGAGAGTAAGTATGCGTATCATTGGTGTTCTCCAGTTTAACATTTCATTTACAAAGTATAAAAATTAACCTGCTCTGGATATAGTACTTTCGTGCTGAGGGGGTTTTTACGGTGATTGAGTGAATAGTGTGCAAATAAAGGTTATTTGCAGGAATGAAGTGAACTAACATGTGGCTACTGTAGTATGTTTGCTATTGCCCCTCATTAGAGCGAAAGAGGAACCCACTATGTTAAACATGGACTTTGCCCAAAAGCTGGCCATCGAAACGGCAAATCAACCTTGGCTGGCGAGCCCTGCCAAAGGCGTTTGGCGTAAGCCTTTAGAACGAGAGGAAAAGGAGTCAGGACATACGACCAGCATCGTAAAATACGAAGCAGGATCGCGCTTTAAACCTCATCCGCATCCTTTGGGTGAAGAAATATTTGTACTCGAAGGTGTATTCTGTGATGAGCACGGTGATTATCCAGCAGGTACTTATATTCGCAACCCGCCGGGCAGCGTTCACGCGCCTTTTAGCGAACAAGGCTGTGTCATTTTCGTAAAACTCAATCAGTTTGATGAGCATGACTCAAGCACGGTACGCATCAACACCAATGAAACGCAGTGGCAGCAGGGCCAAGGAGGCCTACAAGTAATGCCATTACACAGCTACATTCACGAACATACGGCGCTAGTTAAATGGCCACAGGGGGAGCAATTCGTACCTCACAGGCATTTTGGCGGCGAAGAGATTTTAGTACTCAGTGGCGAGTTTATTGATGAGCATGGCTCATACCCCAAAGGTACGTGGATACGCAGCCCACACATGAGTGAGCACTCACCTCACGTTAACGATGAAACAATCATATTAGTTAAGGTAGGGCATCTGCCATTAGAGCCCTAACTTTGCTCTGCTGTGATCTCCCACAATCACCTTTCTTATCGACAAAAATATCAGCTTACTAGCAATTACAATTGACCTTGGTGTTAGTCCAAGGTCTAGACTTGATTTATAAGCAATTGTTGCAGGCAACACCTTGTAGCCTTAAGCATCAATATCACTTTATGATTTAGCGAATTTATTGTGCGTACTCTTAGCAAGGAGATATGTATGTCAAAGTCACGCCAGCAACAACTTTTAATAGAAGGTGCGGGTTGCGCAAGTTGTGTGGGCAAAATAGAAAAAGCGCTGAAGGCCACTTATGGCGTTGAAGATGCACAGATGAATTTTGCTGACAGGACGGTTGTGGTTACTGGTACTGCTGACATCAAAACACTCATTTGCGCAGTAGAATCTGCGGGTTATAACGCCAAAGCTTTTGACACCAGTGATGTTGATGATGCGTTTGATGAGAAAGAGGCCGCTGACTGGGCATATTACAAAAAACTCATTCGCCACACTGTTATCGCTTTGTCTTTGGGCGTGCCACTCATGCTATATGGTTTATTGGGTGGAGCTATGACGGTTAATACCACCAATGAGCGTCTGGCTTGGCTGGTGGTTGGCGTTCTAACCTTGGTGGTCATGTATTTTGCAGGTCGTCATTTTTATGTTGGTGCGTGGCGCAGCTTCCTAAATCACTCAGCGAATATGGATACGTTAATAGCGCTTGGCACAGCAACGGCGTGGTTGTACTCCATGGTTGTGGTGTTTATACCTGATGCAGTGCCGATGATGGCGCGACATGTATACTTTGAAGCGACTGCGATGATCATCGGATTGGTTGATTTAGGTTTGGCCTTAGAGGTCAAAGCTCGGGGTAAAACATCTGAAGCGATAAAGCGCCTTATTGGCTTACAGGCCAAAACAGCAACCGTTATCAGAGATGGCAAAGAAGTGCGTATAGCTATTGAGAGCGTGCTAAAAGGCGATGCCGTTAAAGTGAAGCCGGGAGAGAAAATTCCGGTTGATGGGGTCGTACTTGAAGGACATACAGCGGTTGATGAGTCAATGCTCACAGGTGAGCCCATGGCTGTTGCAAAAGGCAAAGGTGATGAGGTGGCCGCGGGTACGATTAATAAATCTGGTATGGTGGTTTTTTCGGCAACGCACGTGGGTAAAGATACTGCGTTAGCGCACATTATTGACATGGTCAAAAGGGCGCAAAACTCTAAGCCATCCATAGGGCGCATGGCCGATGTCATCTCGGCCTATTTTGTACCTTCGGTGATGATTATTTGTGTGCTCAGTGCACTTGCGTGGCTGAACTTTGGCCCCCAGCCTAGCATCGCGTTTGCGGTTGTTAGCGCAACTACCGTGCTGATCATCGCTTGTCCCTGTGCGCTTGGGTTGGCAACACCCATGTCGGTGATGGTAGGAGTAGGGAAAGCAGCTCAAGCAGGCGTGCTGATCCGCAATGGTGAGGCGCTGCAAAGTGCGTCAAAAATCACCGCTATGATATTGGATAAAACGGGCACCATTACCGAAGGAGCACCTAAGGTCACTGATATTGTTCTGGTCCACGGCGACGATGAGCACAGCGTAATGCAATTGGCTGCAAGCTTAGAGAGTGGTTCCGAGCATCCATTGGCGCAGGCCATTGTTGAAAGTGCGCAACAGCAGCAAGTTGAGCTTTTAAAAATAGAGGGCTTTAACGCACTTACAGGGTTGGGCGTTGAAGGTCGCTGTGATGGTAAAGCGCTGCTCTTTGGCAATGAAAAGTTGATGAGTGAGCGGGGAATTGCCTGTGATGACTATGTGCATCGCGTGCAAGAGTTGGCAAAACAGGCGAAAACGCCCATGTACTTTGCAGTTGATGGAACGTTGGCGGCGATCATTGCCGTTGCTGACCCCATCAAAGATGATTCAGTGGGTGCAATTGCACGTTTAAAAGCGCATGGCATAGAGGTGATCATGCTCACCGGAGACAATAACGACACCGCCGCCGCGGTTGCAGCTAAAGTGGGAATAGGTGAATTTGTCGCACAAGTCTTACCTGAAGATAAAGCTGACAAGGTAAGGCAATTACAGCTGCAAGGTCATGTTGTTGGTATGACAGGCGATGGTATCAATGATGCGCCAGCTCTAGCACTGGCCGATGTGGGCTTCGCTATTGGCACCGGTACAGATGTGGCGATTGAGAGTGCCGACATCACCTTGATGCGCGGCTCATTGCACGGCCTTGCTGATGCAATTGCAGTGAGTAAGGCAACGCTTCGTAACATTAAACAAAATTTGTTTGGCGCATTTGCGTATAATAGTGTCGGTATTGTGTTTGCGACGGGGGCTTTGTATCCCTTCTTTGGGGTGCTGTTAAGCCCTGTTATCGCCGGCGCAGCGATGGGTTTTTCGTCAGTTACCGTGGTCTCCAACGCCAATCGACTGCGCTTTTTTAAAGCTAAAGAGCACTAGGACTCATACAATGATACTCATAAACATACTTGGTTTCGCGCTCATAGGTGCCATTGTGTGGTGGTTTTGGTTATATACACCGCCTAGCACCGCGATAGCTGAGAAGACTCTGCTGATTGAAGTGGTTGATGGTGTTTATATTCCTTCCTCTGTTGAGGTCAAAGCAGGGCAGAATATTACGGTGCAATTTAAACGTACAGACCCATCCCCCTGTGCTGAAACTGTTATTTTTCCAGCACTCGAGGTGAGCGCGACGTTGCAAATTGGCGACGTTACTCAAGTGGCCTTAGGTGCACTCGCAAAAGGTGAGTATGCTTTTCATTGTCAAATGCAGATGTACCGAGGGGTATTAAAAGTAGTGTAGAACATGCGTTTAAAAAGAATAAAACGCGCCAATAGGGCGCGTTGTTATTAAATGGCAAGTCACAGTGCTTTTAAGCTGAGCTCTAACATGGTTCTTATTTGCTGTACTATTTTCGCCTCTGTTTCAGGCTCAAACTGTTGAATGCGTGGCGTGTGGATATGGCCAGTTGGAATGTCTGAGTTCAACTCATTGCGCAGGCGAATACTGCGATACGATATTTCATTCGACAGATAGCCACCACCGCCTCCATTGACAGCCACTGCCCCCTCTAGCTCCGATAACGACTTTGGTTTGAAGGTTTTTTCAAGCGTGGTGACTTCATGGTTATCGTTGATTTTGTAAGGGCCTTTTGCTTGTTGCATGTGTGCAACGGGCAAACTGAACTCAACAAATTCATTGCCTGGTAATGGGCGGCCATTGAGGCTTGATATTTTTGGGGCAGTTTGGGTGCCACCATAGACGATATTCGCGTTGTCAGGTGCGGTTACACTGCGGCGCTTACCAGGGAAGCGTTCCAAATCAAAATCAGTGCGGCCCATACTCACAGTGACCACCATATCGACACTATTAAGCGCGTAGTAGGGCGCAAGCAGGGCCTCAATCATACCTTGGTCAAAGTCTTCATAGCGCACTGGGATCATCACGGTATTGATCTGTGCGTCGATGCCATCATGACTGATCACTTGACCGTCGAGCAATAACGCGGCAACGCCTGACGGGTTGCTTTGGTTAATGTTTCTATCGAGCAAGAATGGATCAAACCCTGTTAGTAGAATCTTCTTTGACGTGTTATGTGTGTATTCAAGGTCGCTTTGCCCACGGCTGCCTTGCTCAAGTAAGTTAAGCAATACATTTTGTTCAGTTTCGCTCATGGCATAGCCTGTTGTAATGGAACGAATCACCTTACTTGAAAGTAAGCGTGCCCAATACAATTCGCGGTCATCATAGCTTTGTGTTGCAGCGATACGGGCTTTGGCATCTTGCCATAGTTGATGTGCGTATTCTTGCACTAAGGCTTTGGCTTGGGCAAAGTTTTGAGCTTGGCGCCATTGCTTTTCAAACTGTTCAACTTGGGTTGAAAATGCGGTCAATACATTGGGCATGGCTTGAGTCGCTTTTTCAATGCGTTGCTCCTCTACACTGAGCTCGGTTGCAAATGACGAGAAAGCGCATAACAAAGCACCTGTAAGAATAGGGAGTTTAGTCATGACGAACCTTTATTTTTGTTATGTATTTATACTGAGGTAACTATCCTACGCTCGCCTTAACAGTGCAAATAAATCAGTTGAGCGTTTTGATGATTGAGCATTGCTCAAGGATTACCTACAATAGCGTTCACTTTAAATATCAAAGAAACATCACCATGACAGATTCAAGTGCAAAGCCAGCTATTCCAGATATGCTATCTATCAACCCACGCAGCAAATTCTATAACGAAGAAATCCTTCAGCATGAAATTGGCGTGCGTTTTAACGGCAAAGAGCGTTTTGACGTAGAAGAATATTGCATCAGCGAAGGTTGGATTAAAGTAGCTTCACCTAAAGCGCTTGACCGCCGCGGCCAGCCTTTATTGCTTAAGAGCAAAGGCACTGTAGAAGTCTTCTACCGCGAGTCATAAGATTCAAAATGTAAAAAAGCAGGCTCAGATAGCCTGCTTTTTTTGTTGAAAATCGTACCCAAGCCACCTACCTTAAGACATTCACATTGGACGTGGATATTAAAAATGAAATGGATACCCCTTTTAGCGTGTGTACTTCTGTCTTCACCTCTATACGCTAATGATCAATACACTGAATCCGAATGTATATTACTGCAACATCAGGCAAATGACTTTAGTCATAATAAATTGTCAGTGCAGTACCGTAGTGCTAAACAAAAACTGGATAAACACTGCATAAATCCAAAGGTATTTGAGCGAACAAACCAACATATTTATGTGACCAATGTCGCCCAAAAGCCAATGAAAAATAGCAATGTAAACGAACCAAGGGTAGTCCAAAAGATGCCCAAAGACATTCAACGTGAAACGCACACCTACACATATACACAGGCTACTTATGGGTTAGGGCTGATGTTCATAAGCGTCCTTATGATTGGGCTGTTTTTTCTATTTTGCTTGGGCTTGATAGCCGTGCATCGAATAGCACTTCCCTTTAAATTAGTAAATCTAGGGGAGTGGCGTGTTAATCAATTACTCAAAGTGCTTACAAAACGAACTGATGTGTCACTTTACAAAAATATGCTTTTCAAAACCAAGAATGGCGAATGGACGGAAGTAGATCATTTGCTCGTTACACCTTTTGGTGTTTTTGTGATTGAAAGCAAGGACTATAAGGGCTGGATTTTTGGCAGCGAATACCAAGCGCAATGGACCCAAAGTTTGATACGTTTAAAAACGCAGTTTATGAACCCCCTTAGGCAGAATTTTAAGCATTGCAAAGCAGTGCAAGAATACTTGGATGTAGACAAAGGCATTGAATCTTTAGTGGTTTTCGGTGATAGAGCGTCTTTTAAAACGCCTATGCCAGCTAATGTTGTGATGTTGAGTGATATGACTAATTACATACTTTCTTATCGTGAGATTGTATTTACACCAGAGCAATTGAATATGATCAATGTGTTACTGGAGTTACGCGAGGAAGCTACAACAGAAGAAGATTACCGAGAACATATACAGCAGGTTAAGGAAATCAGAGCAAGAACTCAGTGACGTCGCATTTGAACTGCGCTTTATTCGCCAGTACATACCTAAATCCTAGGGCGTGTTTATACACAGGCCCAGACCTGTTACTCTTTGGCTCATCTGAATTTAAGAGAGTGATAGTGATGATTAACGATAACGAAATCATTGAGAGCCTAGAGGCGTTGGAAGAGTTTTTACGCTTAGTTGAAAGCGGTGCCTTGGGCCTTAAAAATGCAGCTGGTATTGCTTTGGCGACCAACAATGCCGATGGTCGTCCGTTTGTTGCAGTGCTAGATGACAATCACCAGTTGTTATATGGACGTTGGGTGTCGCAGGATGTGTATGAAAATGGCAAAGAAATGATTCAGCGAGGTCCGCAGAAAAAGCACTAGTGGTACTAGCTGACATGAATGAAAAAGCCGACATGCAGGGATTAAGCAAAAATGTCGGCTTTGGTCTTGCAGTTAGACTGTGAATACCTAAAGTGTTTTAGTCGCGCTTGTGATCTCAGCGAGCGCTTCTTTGAGCATGGTAATATGCTCATCTCCTTCGACTTTATCGATACCGACACTTATGATTTGCTGCGCTTCTTTGGTATGGCCCATCTTGGCAAGTGATCTAGCCCAAAATTCATACAAGAAGGTCTCTTTATCATTTATATCCACCGCAATTTCAAACAGGAAGGCTGCGTAGTGGGGAGATTTCTGCCAGCGCTCGTGTGCGAGCATCGCTAAGTCTCTATCGCCTAGTTGAAGCTGAGTTACTAGCTCTACTACTTTTTGTTGATACTGAGCATTAATTTGCTCTATTGAATCGCTACTGCTTTTAACATTATCGAGTATTTGCAATAGCTGTTGAGATTGCACTTCACGTTGCGCTTTGAGTTCGCTCCATGATTCGTTCACCTGAGCTGTGGCCAGCTCAAGCGCTTTATCTAACGCCTCGTCAGCAGCAACTTCAACATCAGGTTTTACACCCACACTTTCCCAGTTAGTCTTGGTGACTGGGTTGATTGCCGTACCCGTTGCGATAAACATGCGAAAGTTCTCATCTATCGTAAACATACCCCCGGGGTTTGCTCCGCCACCAGTTGTTGTGCCAATAAGCGTTGCGCGGTCGCGAGTTTGCATGTTGTAGCTAAATTCCTCAGCGCCCGAGAATGTCTTATTGCTGGTAAGCACATAAAGTGGCACATCAGGCATTTTCTTGCCATTGACTTCGTCTAGCACATAAAAATCTCGGGTTTCATCACCCTCGCGAAAATAAAGGCTGTTGAGTAATAGCGGTTCATCAAAAAAGTAACTACACAGGTATTGCACGGTTCGCGGAGAGCCTCCGCCATTTTTACGTAAGTCTATGATCACAGCATCGCTGTTAGCCAGCAATTGCATTGCTGAGTCGATGTAAGTTTTGCTGTGCGATAAATGGGAAAATCCACGTAAATCAAGATAGCCAATGTTGTCTGCAAATACCTTGGCTTCGACAACGCCTTGATTGAGTTTGTCAAAACGCGCTTTTGTGGTTAATTTCTGATGCAGACGAGACTCTGCGCCCTTGACGTCTTTTTGGACTGGATTTGCCTTTACCCTCAGGTGCCTATCTTCGGCGTGCTGTTGTAGCCATGTTGATAACGCGTCAGCAAATTCTTCATCGTCTAGGTAGTTTGAGAATTCGCCATTTTTCAATGCGGCGGTTAATTTTTTATTGGTGTGTGCAGCCATTTCTGGGAACACATACTTATCGCTCATTAATTGGGTAATCTTTGTGATTACTTCTTGCTGTTGGGCCTCAGTGATTGGCTTTGCTAATACGGGGGCGCTGGCGAAACTTAGTATCAGCGCGATTGTCGCTTTTTTCATTCTTTTCATGTTCTTAATCCCTTATTCGAGAGAGTCTATTTGTTAGTAAATCAGTGTTTGGATAAAAAAAATTGTAAAAAAGTAAGGGCTAAATAAAGGGATCGTATACACCGGTAAAACGACGTTGAATCACATCACATACGTGCCCCAGTGTGTAGTCTGGATGAGCCTTAAAATAGGTTTTTGGGGGTAAGCCGCACACTGACTTAAATTCTCTGTTCAAGTGTGCTTGGTCGTAGTAGCCGACGTCGAGTGCCGCATCGATGAGATGTGATTTCCTGTTATATGCGTGCAACACAAAGTTGTTTAACCGCCATACCTTACAGAGCTCTTTAGGTAACAAGCCTAAATTAGCCATAAAGTGATCTCGCAAAGTGACTTTGCTCACGTCAAATTGACTACAGATCTCATTGATTTGTATGTCGCCACGGCAGAGCAAAACGGCATTTGTCTGAGCTCTTAGTTTGCTATTGATAATGAAGTCAGTGTCTATAAATTGCCGTTTTAGCCATGGCAATATTATGCTGACACCTTGTTGTAACTGTATTGCTGATGCCTGCGCTGGCAACATCCGCAGCCATCGCATTAGCGCATCGAACTCGCAGTTGTCGACAAAGATTTCCTTGCTACTTTGTAGCGTGTTTTTTATCTCGTACGCGCTGATTTTTTGCTGTTTGAAAAATGCGAAGGGTTTAAGTGAGACCACCATCAGCCATTGTTCTTTGTCACTTTTGAGCTGATATGAACTTAGTTGTTGGCCCAGAAGGCTTGAGCCTGCTGCTACAGTGTGTGTTGTATTATCTAAAGGGCTAAAGTGTATGGGTTCACAATGACAAAATAAATGAAATACACCCTGAGGTAAGCACGTCAATGAGCCGGCTAATTTGCGCAGGGCAATGCTCTCGATAAAGGGGGATAACAAAGCGGGTGGTTTAACTTCAATGTACGTAGCTGATAACACGCCAATAATCCCTTGATTGCAGCTTGGTTTACACTGTAACCAATAAAACACATCTTTGTGCCAAAAAGTTGTGACAAATCATGTCAGAACAGCTGTCCAGTTTATTAACGAGGCGCAGCAGCAATCGCTAAATCATTTACTTTAAAGTGAAATTAGCTTAGGCTACTTATCGAACATTATTCGAGAGCGTTATGACGAAACTGGTTTCACAACTCATGATTGTTGCAGTAGTACTGATTGCCATGTTTGGGCAAGCAGCGGCTAGTTCTGCAATGATGTGTGAAATGTCGATGCCAATGCATGCCAACGGCAATGCAATGTCTGCTACCTCAATGACGATGATGGACCACAGCAACATGAACCATCAAGAGATGGAGCATGTGAGCGCAAACATGGCACACAGTATGGCTGGTGATGACTGTTGCGATGACAGCTGTTATTGTCCGCCTAATGCCTGCGCGTCTTATAGCGCTTTGAACTCAGTGCCAACCTTGGCCGACGTTTATACCGGTGGTGAGTCTATTATCACTGCTGCTGTTCAGCTTCCTTTTTCTATACACACTGCTTTTTTCCGCCCACCCATTTTCGCCTAACACAGGGCTAATGCGCCCAAAATTTGGTAATTGGTACCCATGTACCCTTGTGTTAACCCACGCTAATGCGTGACAAATCCAGCCTGTGCTGGGGGCAAAAATGATTAAGAAGTATGTACTAACTATCGTGGCGTTATGCCTTTTAATGCCGAGTGCTGTGCTTGCAAAAGAGAGCACTAACAATGAGTTACTTGAATTAATGGTGTATAAAACACCAACATGTGGCTGCTGTAAGGCGTGGATTACTCATATCGAAAACGACGGCATCATCGCGTATTCACAAGACTTTCATGATATCAGCCCGGTGAAAGCCAAGCTTGGCATCGGGGCTAATTACCGCTCTTGCCACACTGCAATTACACGAAATGGCTATGCCTTCGAGGGGCATGTTCCGGCTAAATTCATTCGCCAATTTTTGCAACAAGATCACCCAAATGCCATTGGTCTGACTGTACCTGCAATGCCTGTGGGCTCGCCCGGTATGGAAGTGGGCGATAAGTTTATGCCCTACAAGGTACTCATTTTATTCAAAGACGGCAGTAGTGAGGTTTTTGCTGAGATTAATTCTTATGAGGAACAGTTCTAATGAAGGCTTGCTCTTTTCGCACATCGACAATCGTGCTTGGCTTAACGCTTGGGCTGAGTTCACCTGTTGCGTTATCGCAGCAAAAGCTATCCCTAGAGCAAGCGATTATGCTTGCGCATCAAAATGACCCTTGGTTAGAAGGTAATCGTTTACAACAGCAAGCGATTGAACACAAAAGTATCGCTTCGGGAACCTTACCAGACCCAACGGTATCAGTTGGCTTGATGAATATGCCCGTGGATACGTGGAGTTTTGAGCAAGAAGGGATGACGCAGTTGAAAGTGGGTGTGACGCAGATGTTCCCCCGTGGCGATAGCCTAGATATCACGCAAAATAAGTTGCAATTACAATCAAGCCAATACCCACTTTTACGTGCTAATCGCAAGGCTCAACTACAGAGCCAAGTGTCACAATTATGGCTCGATGCGTATTTGGCGAATCGTACGATTGAGCTAATAAAAGCGGATCGCGTGCTATTTGAACAAATTGCAGAGGTCGCGCAGGCAAGTTATGCCAGTGCTATCGGCAAAACACGTCAACAAGATGTGATCCGCGCGCAGCTAGAAATCGTGCAACTTGAAGACAGATTGACCGTTGAGCAGCAAAAGCTCGAAACGTCATTGGCGGCACTCAATGAGTGGTTGCAGGAATATGACCAAGAGGCACAGGCGCTGAACTTTGATGTAAATGATGCGCAACACACCTACAGCGTAGCTGATGCGCTGCCAGCAATGCGTTTATCGAACGGCGATTTACTGGCTGCACAGCCATACAATCGCTCTGCTGTAGCGGCGGTCATCGCTTCGCACCCAGCGCTGATGGCAATCGATGTAAAGCAGCAAGTATCAGCGAAAGATGTGGAATTGGCGCAGCAAAGTTATAAACCTCAATGGGGCGTTAATGCCAGTTATGGCTATCGAGGAGATATGCCATCAGGAGACTCTCGAGCAGACTTTTTCTCCGTTGGCGTGTCGTTTGATCTGCCGCTGTTCACCCAGCACCGCCAAGATAAACAAGTTGCCGCATCGGTTGCTCAAACTGAGGCTGTAAAAACTGAAAAGTTACTACTAATGAAGCAGATGTTGAGCGCAATTGAAAAAGAAATGAAGCAGATAGTGCGCTTAAAAGATAGAAAGTCGCTCTATGAGAATCAGCTTTTGAAACAAACTTACGACCAAGCTCAAGCTGCATTAACCGCGTACACCAATGACGATGGTGATTTTGCAGAAGTTGTAAGAGCTCGCATTGCGGAGCTAAACGCGCGTATCTCAGCATTGAAAATCGATGTTGATTTATTGAAAACCGTAGCGCGCATCAATTACTTTTTTACCCGTTATGAGCCCCAGCACTCAAATGAGGGCCAGTCACAGCATAATCACCTAAGTGGAGAACAATAATGTCAGCTAACAACAAAACCATTATCGCCGTGATTATTGGCGCAGTACTTGGCGCTGCAAGTATGAGTTTATTCCAAGGTGAGCACAGTGCGGGTGAAGGCGCAGCGCCAGACTCAGGTGAGAAAAAGCCACTGTATTGGGTTGCGCCTATGGACTCTAATTACCGCCGAGATAAACCGGGTAAATCGCCTATGGGCATGGACTTGGTGCCTGTTTATGAAGAAGACACAGGCGGTGATGACATTGGCCCTGGTGCGGTGAAAATTGCACCAAATGTAGTGCATAACTTAGGTGTGCGCACAACAAGCGTTGAAACAAAAGCAATGGAAACCACCATCTCCACCGTCGGCTATGTGCAGTACGATGAGGATGCGCTTATTCATATTCATCCACGTGTTGATGGGTGGATTGAAAAGTTGCATGTCAAAGCAGCAGGCGATCCAGTAGAGAAGGGGCAGCCTTTATATACGCTCTATTCTCCTCAGCTAGTCAATGCGCAAGAAGAGTTCTTAATCGCGCTTAAACGCAATACACCGTCACTTGTGTCAGCGGCAAAAGCACGCCTTAAATCATTACAGTTGTCAGCAGAGTTTATTGCCACCCTTGAGAGCACCAAGCGCGTGCAGCAAAACATTACCTTTTATTCGCCGCAAAAAGGGGTGATAGAGGGGTTACAAGTACGCGAGGGATTTTATGTCAGCCCAGGCAATACGCTTATGAGTATTGCTAAGCTAGATCAGGTTTGGGTTGAAGCTGAGGTATTTGAACGCGATGCTGCGCTTATCAGTGAAGGTCTAGATGTGACTATGACGCTAGATTACCTGCCAAGCAAACAATGGCAAGGTGTGGTCAGCTATGTGTACCCGACTTTGAATAGTCAAACTCGTACACTCAGAGTGCGTTTGAAGTTTGATAATCCAGGTTATGAGCTTAAGCCGAATATGTTCGCTCAGGTGGCTATTAAAGCTCAAAAGAGTGCTAACGCATTGGTTGTGCCAAAAGAGGCAGTGATCAGAACGGGTAAGCAAGATCGCGTGGTGCTTGATTTTGGCGATGGCCAGTTTAAATCCATTGCAGTCACGATAGGGCGCGTCGGTGCGGATGAAATTGAGGTATTAGACGGGCTGAATGAAGGTGATGTCGTAGTCACTTCGGCGCAGTTCCTTATTGACTCTGAATCGAGCAAGAACTCTGACTTTAAACGCATGTCAGTTAATGACGAGCCAAAATCAGTATGGATGGAAGGCGAAATCAACAGTGTGATGGCAGGCCACAGCATGGTGAATATTACCCATGGCCCTGCAAAAGAGTGGGGATGGCCAGAAATGACCATGGATTTCATGGTCGCCGATTCTGTTGACATCAATGAACTCAAAGCTGGCCAAACGCTGCACTTTGAAGTGACTAAAGCCGATGATGGTAGTTACACCTTGACCGGTATTCACATTATGACTCAGCCGCAGGTATCCAGTGCCACAGTAGATGGTGTCATTAACGCGATTGATGCACAAACTGGGGTGATAAATATCAGCCGTGGGCCGATAGAAAAATGGGACCGCCCAGCGGCGACCATGGACTTTATCGTAGCGCAGGATGTAGATATTTCATTGCTCAGTGTAGGCGATGACGTGACCTTTACGTTTGAGATAAGAGATGATTTTGTGATCACTGAAATCTCACCAGCGGGCGAAGTGCAACAGCATCAAGATGCTGTTGACCACTCGATGCATTAAGTAAGGGAGTCGATGTATGATTGAATCAATAATTCGCTGGTCCGTTGGCAACCGCTTTTTTGTATTACTGATCACCTTAATCATTGCTTTCGGTGGAGTGTATTCATTGAAGAATACACCAGTTGATGCAATCCCTGACTTATCTGATGTTCAGGTAATTATTAAAACTAGCTACCCCGGGCAAGCGCCTCAGGTGGTGCAAGATCAAGTAACCTTTCCTCTGACTACAGCCATGTTGTCAGTACCGGGAGCACAAACTGTGCGCGGTTTCTCGTTCTTTGGCGACTCCTATGTGTACATCATTTTTGATGACGATACCGATCTATATTGGGCTCGCTCTCGCGTACTGGAGTACCTGAGTCAAGTAGCTTCAAGTTTACCAGATACTGCTAAACCGCAACTTGGCCCCGATGCCACTGGGGTGGGCTGGGTGTATATCTATGCACTTGCAGATAAGACCGGTAAACATGACCTAAGCCAACTGCGCAGTATCCAAGATTGGTTCTTGAAATATGAGCTGCAAACCGTACCTGGCGTATCTGAGGTTGCGGCTGTCGGTGGTATGGTCAAGCAATACCAAGTACAGGTAGACCCAGATAAGTTGCGCGCGTATAACATCCCGTTGGCGCAGATACAGGTCGCATTGCAACGTGGCAACCAAGAAACTGGAGCCTCGGTGGTTGAGTTGGCCGAAGCCGAGTACATGGTAACGGCAACGGGCTATATCAAATCTGTGCAAGATATTGAGAAAATTCCACTCGGTCTCAATAGTCAGGGCACTCCTTTGCGTGTCGGCGATGTAGCCACTGTCAGCTTAGGCCCACAGATGCGCCGTGGTATTGCCGAACTAAACGGCGAAGGCGAAGTAGTGGGTGGTGTTGTCGTAATGCGCTTTGGTGAAAATGCGCAGCAGACCATCAATGGCGTTAAGGAAAAGCTTGAATCATTGAAGTCGTCATTACCTGAAGGTGTTGAAATTGTTCCTGTTTATGACCGCTCAAAGCTTATCGAAAATGCGGTTGATAACCTTTGGAGTAAATTGGTTGAAGAGCTTGCGATAGTCGCCTTGGTGTGTGTGGCCTTTTTGTTCCACTTGCGCTCGTCGATTGTGGCTGTCGTGACATTACCGCTTGGGATTTTGGTGTCGTTTATTATCATGCACATGCAGGGTATTAACGCCAACATCATGTCCTTAGGGGGCATTGCCATCGCCATTGGTGCGATGACCGATGGCGCCATCGTGATGATAGAAAATATGCACAAGCATATGGAGAAAACGCCGCTGACCAATGAAAATCGCTGGGAAATAGTGGCAAAAGCCGCCTCAGAAGTAGGCCCTGCGTTATTCTTCAGCTTACTTATCATCACCGTGTCCTTTTTGCCTGTATTTATCTTAGAGGCGCAAGAAGGACGCATGTTCTCTCCGCTTGCTTACACCAAAACATATGCAATGGCGGCGTCTGCTGGTTTAGCAATTACGCTGGTGCCTGTATTAATGGGCTATTTCATTCGCGGTAAAGTGGTATCAGAGAAGAAAAATCCACTTAACCGCTTGTTGATTGCCATCTATACCCCAGTGCTGAGACAGGTAATGAAGTTCCCGAAAATGACTGTGGTATTGGCGATTGTGCTGACGGTTGTGGGCTTCTACCCAGTAGATAAAATTGGCAGTGAATTCATTCCACCTCTTGATGAGGGGGATTTGATGTACATGCCTACAACGTATCCGGGGATCTCTATCGGTAAAGCGCGTGAATTGCTGCAACAAACAGATAAGCTAATTCGCACCGTGCCTGAAGTTGAGAATGTCTTTGGTAAAGTTGGCCGCGCTGAAACGGCAACCGATCCAGCGCCATTGACCATGATTGAAACCTTCATTCAGCTTAAGCCAAAAGATCAGTGGCGAGAGGGCGTAACCACTGAAAGTCTCAAGGCTGAATTTGATAAACTTGTTAAGTTCCCGGGGCTTACCAATGCATGGGTCATGCCGATAAAAACGCGCATTGACATGTTAGCGACAGGGATTAAAACGCCTGTTGGTATCAAGGTGGCAGGGCCTAAGTTGGATGTGATTCAACAAATCGGCCAGCAAATTGAACAGCTATTGCCTCAGGTGCAAGGCACCGCGTCGGTATACTCTGAGCGTGTCGCGGGTGGTCGTTATATCACCGTGGATATTTCGCGTGAAAAAGCCAGCCGCTTTGGATTAAATATCGCCGATGTGCAGCAGGTCGTCTCAACTGCCATAGGTGGTATGAACGTGACGCAAACCATTGAGGGGCAAGAGCGTTATCCTGTGAACCTGCGCTACCCTCAGGATTACCGTGACTCACCAGAGCAGCTATCCCGTTTACCCGTAGTCACACCTAGGGGCGAGCGTATTGCGTTGGGTGATGTGGCGGATATTCGCATTGAGATTGGTCCACCGGGTATTAAAAGTGAAAATGCCCGTATTAATGGTTGGACCTTCATTGATATCGCAGATGTTGATGTTGGCACCTATGTTGAAAATGCCAAGGCGCATTTAGCGGCCAATCTCGATTTACCAGCAGGCTATTCGATTAACTGGGCTGGCCAATATGAATACATGGAGCGTGCGAAAGATAAGCTGACCTATGTATTACCACTCACCCTCGCGATTATTGTGGTACTGCTTTATTTAAACTTCCGCTCTTTGGTGGAGGTTAGCATCATCATTATTACTTTGCCGATGGCGATGATTGGTGGTTTGTGGTTAATGTATCTCGAGGGCTTCAACTTCTCTGTTGCCGTGGGCGTTGGCTTCATAGCCCTAGCAGGGGTCGCTGTGGAAATTGGCGTGATCATGTTGGTTTATTTAAACCAATCCTTCAAGGAAGCGAAAATCCGTGCCAAAGAGCAAGGTACCGCGTTTGGTCGAGCGCAATTGACCGAGGCCATTATGGAGGGGGCGGGAATGCGAATTCGCCCTGTGATGATGACTGTTGCCACCATTATCACTGGTCTTATGCCAATTTTGTATGGCTCAGGTACTGGCTCTGAAGTGATGAGCCGAATTGCTGCGCCCATGGTCGGCGGGATGCTCAGTGCCGTGGTACTTACCTTATTAGTATTGCCAGCGGTGTACTTTATATGGCGAGCACGGGCCATCGACGCAGACAATACCCCCCCATTTAGCTTGCTAAAAAGCAGCCGTAAGTACCACAAGTGGTTAATGCTGTTTTTAGGCTCTCAGTTTGTGGTGTGGTCTGTAACTGGTGCTTATATGGTGTTTTTTGATATTGACTATATTCACGGCGATACCTTAGTCAAAAATCATCAAACAAAGGTTGCTTATCAGCAAGTCAATTACCCAATGAGCTCTTTGCGAGCGCAATATCCAGAGTTAGAAAATCTGTCACTGGGAGTGCATGTTGATAAGCCTGTTTATCGCTTTGTGCAGCAAGATACACACTATCTCGTGGATGCTAACTCAGGTGTTTTATTGTCACCACTGAGTGAAAAGCAGGCAATTGCCGTTGCCAAACATGAGTATACAGGCAGTGGGGATGTGCGCAGTGTTGAGTATATTGATTCCAATCCTCCATTTGAGTTGAGTCGCCGTGTGCACAATGCGTTGCCTGCTTGGCGTGTGAACTTTGATAACTTTGGTAGTCCTTCATTGTATATCTCAGCGCGTTCGGGTGAAGTGCTGGCGAAGCGACATGAGTGGTGGCGTCTATTCGATTGGATGTTCAGATTCCATGTTATGGATTACCAAGACAGTGAGATTGATAACCTGTTGCTGTTTTGGTTTACCCTGTTTGGCATTTTTGCAGGCCTTGCGGGTATGATTTTGGCTTACTTCAGAGTCATCAAAAAGAACGAGCAAGAACATTCACTTACCCAAGATCTAGATAAAAATAATAATATTCAAAGAGGTAGTGTCTAATGCAGTGGGTTAGAACAATACACAAATGGACGTCGGCGGTGATCGGCATCCAATTTATGCTGTGGTTAATTAGTGGTATTTACTTCAATGTAATGGATCACCATAAAGTGGGCGGACACACCTACCGTGCTCATGCCCATCACGAAACAAACATTGATGTCTCTGCATTAGTTGAGCCTCGCGAGATACTAGCCAATGCCAATGCCAGTGTGTCACTTAAACAAATAGAGTTACTCGGTAACCCCTATTACTTGTTGACTCACAAGCTAGGTTTGTACGCTTATTTTGAAAATGACTACAGCCTATTTGATGCGTACACAGGAAACGAGGTGCGCATTGATAAGGCGTTTGCGACTCGCTTAGCCAAGCAATCATACAATGGCCCAGGCAGTGTTATGGATGTGACTTTGCTGCAGCCCCCTTTGGAGGATTTCCCTAAGCAGAAAAATGCGACGTGGCGCGTGAACTTTGATGACGATATTCAGACCAGTGTTTATATCGAAGATTATACCGGTCGAGTCGTGGGTCACAGTGACGCGCACAAACGCTTTGCTGACATCTTTTTCATGTTGCACTTCATGGACTATGGCAATGAGGGAAGTTTTAACAATATTCAAATTATTGTGTTTGCCTTTGTCACCTTGTGGCTATCGTTGACGGGGTTAATTTGGACCGTGGATCTTATTCGACGCGGACAGTATAAAGTGGCTGTGCTATCAAAACGCAGCGCCATTAAGCTCTTTGATCATCAGCAACAGCTAATCGATAAAGTGGAACTGTCGACGGCGAGCAATCTTCTCGATGGCTTAGCCGAACACCGTATTGCGTTACCATCGACATGCGGTGGTGGCGGTACATGTGGACGCTGTAAGGTGTTGATCAACCCCGCGCCTAAAGTGACATCAGCCGATCAAGAACATTTCACTGAGTCTGAGCTAAATCAAGGGTTTAGGTTGGCTTGTCAGCATTTTTCTGATGATGTTGAAGATATGACAATCTTTGATGTAACAGAAGCTAAAAAAGTTGAACTGACATTAGTTGGTAGCGAATTTGTTAGCCCTGATATAAAAGAGTTGCGCTTTAAAGTACAAGGTCCACCGTTGGCCTATAAGGCCGGAGCGTTTATGCGCTTCTTTATTCCGCAGGGTCAAGCACAGGCGCGACCAGCAGACATACCTGCTGAGTATCTTGCGCACTGGGATGATACGCAGGAGCAAGAGTTCCCGCGTCCAGCCTGTTCACGAAACTACTCGTTGACGTCAGTGAGCGAGCGCGATGATGAGTTGGTGTTTGCTATCAAATACCAACAAGCACCTGCAGGTCATTTGCCAGTTGGTTTTGGCTCAAGTTACCTGTGCAACCTCGGTATAGGTGATACGGTCGATGCGCTCGGTCCATTCGAGGAGTTCTACGTTGATGATGAGCGTTTTGCGCCAATCATTGTGATAGGTGCAGGTTCTGGAATGGCGCCATTACGCGCTATTATCAACGACTTGTTATTAATACGAAATTCCAAGCAGGTGATTCACTTCTACTTTGGTGCACGACATGAAGAAGACTTGTTGTATCAAGAGGAGTTTTTTGATTTGAGCCAACGATATGAAAACTTCAGGTTCACGCCGGTATTATCTCAAGCCAATGCTGATTGGTTAGGGGCCACGGGTTACGCACAGCAAGTCTTGTTTGATAATGTTGATAAAGACACGCTTAAAGGTGCGCATTACTATATGTGTGGTCCTAAAGCGATGATGGATCAAACTATTGAAAAGCTTGTAGAAATGGGAGTAAGCGCTGACGTAATTCACTTCGATAGCTTTAGCTAAAGCTAATAACAATAGACACCATATTCTAAAGCTAGGTTTCTGATTTGGGTATTAAGAATCAGTAACTTAGCTTTTTTTTATGCGCTTTTTGGAGTAACGTAACGTTTAAGTACTCGTGGGAGTGTGCTGTTTATTTCAATGCTTGGTATCGTGCTTAAAATTAGGTGAATAAACTCATGGCGAGAATGTTGGTAGTCATATTGATGGCGATGTGTAGCTGGTCAGTCAGCGCACAGGTGACAGCCATTAATCTAAAAGAAATTAATGACGAGATTAAAAAACGGCCTGAGCAATATTTTTACGAGCTCAAACAGAGCGTTAATACTGAAACATCACCGATTAAAAAAGCGAGATTGCAGGTCATTCTCTCGGAAATGGCTTATTACATCGATCAGCCCGAGTACATTCTCAGCTATGTTGATAGCGCGCAAAATTCTGGCGTACTCAATGACTATTGGTCTGCGAGGGCGATGGTAAGCCAAGCGCGTGGTTATTACCAAAAACGAGAAGGGAAGCTATACCTTGCAACTGCCAAAGTTGCGTATGAAAAAGCCAAGCTAGTTAATGATCCCCTGCTTGAAACTAGTGCGGTAATCGAGCTTATTCTTGCCAACATAGAGATTGGCCGAAAAGATGCAATTTCACAAAATATGCAGTTAGCGAAGAAGTTTATCTCCTTCTTACCTGATGACTTTGAAAAAGCAGTGTTGTTGCAGCGTTATACAAAAATTCTTACGGGGCTTAAAAAATACGATCAAGCTATAAAAGTCATTAACGACACCTTGATGATTTTCCAGCAAGAAGGAAGCGCGCATTTTACCTCAGTGAGTTATTATCACTTGGGCCAAGCTGAAGCCATGCGAGGAGACCTGAGGCGCGCGTTAGTGGCAATGCAACTTTCATTGAACTGGGCAATAAAAGACAATAATAACCTGAATCAAGCGTTCACCTTATCTCGTATGGCGCAGCTTCAAACTCAATTGGGATTGATAGACGAAGCAAAGCAATCTCTTGATATGGCCCTAAAGAGTGCCTCGAACACCAACTCGTCTATAGCTCAGGTGCTTGTTCTTAGGCACATTGCTGAATTTGCATGTCAGTACCAAGTCAGCGAATGCTATAAAAGTTATGAGGATGCGATAGCTGCTGCGAGTCATCATGAGATGATTGCTGAGGTAAGAGATATACGAAAAGAGTTGGCCGCTGTATTCGCCAAAGATGGTAAGCATAAACAAGCATATGAGACATTGCTGTTAAGTATACAATAAAGGGGTTTCCCCATATTGCTTATCCTACAGTGACACCAATTTACCCGTCAGCTTAAAAGAATTACCTGAGTGATATAGGTTCGCAAAGCTCACTGTATTACTGCCCGAGGTGGTGATGCGCGTCAGTTTTAAACAGGGCTCATCTTCGCTCAAGTTGAGGTGATGCTTCAATATTCTTTGTGGGTTGATGGCTTCAACTGATACTTCAGCGCTGGTGATTGGTAACTGTGCACTGAGGTATTCACTGCTGGTTGTGCTCGTAAAGTCCTGATTGAAAAAGTCTGGAACAAGCTCGGCATTGACGTAGCGCTCTTCTAATTGAAAGGGTTTCCCATTTTCTAGGTGAAGAATAACCACCCTTACTACATCCACATAGCGTTCGAGCTTTAATAGTTCTAGTAACTTGTCAGTCGGGCGCATCATGACTTTGCTTAGCACCACACTAGAATGGCTGTGACCGCGTTCGCTGATTTCATCAGCTATATTCCTGATCTCTAAAAAGGAACTTTGCACTTTTTTCGGTGAAACAAATGTACCTACGCTTGGACGGCGATACAAAAAGCCATCAGCGACAAGTTGCTCCAGAGATTTCCTTACGGTCATACGACTGGTATCAAGCTGTTCTGCAAGGTCATTTTCTGAGGGAAGCTTGTGATTCTCGGCCCAAGTTCCGCTGTTTATTTGCGCGACTATAAAATTATTAATTTCTTTGTATTTAGGAACTTGCATTGTGTACAACATTATCCTTGTGGCTGGGGTGTTTACACTTTAAGTCGTGTAGGCCTTACAACGTATTGCTCAGCCCACACGAAGTTCAGACTTTTATACCGTTAGAATTTATAATTTAACCTTACAAAACCACGGCGACCAATTAAGTCGTAAGTCATAACATCAGTGTTAGCGTCATTCCACGATGTCAGGTAAGGTGCTTTCTTATCAAAGAGGTTATCGATACCCGCGGATAGCTGGATATCATCGTTGATGCGATAAGAACCCTGGATATCGGTGTACATTAATGATTCAACCGATTTACCCTGAGGATCGAAATCCCCGCCATTTACGTCATCTGCCGAACCAATGTAGCGTACTGAAAGACCCGCAGACCACGCATCTGCCATGACCATAAAGTTGAAGTTACTGCGCCATTCTGTGTAGCTACCTTGGTCTTCAGTGATGTAACCAACCTTATCAATCGTGGGTTGACCTGCAAATGGTGTACTCTCATGCTTTAATAGACGTGTTACATCTAACGTAGTTTTTGCATTTAGCCCTGATAAATCAAACGAGTATTCCATATTGAAGTCTAGGCCCGAGACATTCTCAGTCGCGGCATTCACTGGTCGTTGATTGATTTCAGTAACCTGTCTAGTTAGCGGGTGTCTAGTAAATGTACCGCAGAATTCAGAGTTGCCAATAGGGTCTTCATAACATAGCTTCAGCATGTCAGAACCGTTTACTGAAGTAATTGCACTTTCAACCTCAATATCAAAGTAATCGAGTGTCATCGATAGGTTTTCAACAAATTGAGGTTGCCAAACAATACCGGCAGTAAGCGTGTCAGCTTCTTCAGGACCGATATTAGGGTTGCCACCTACATTCGTCAATACCGTTGTGCCATCTTGCACGAAGTTAGCAGGCACATTATCAGCCAAACAGTTTGTCGCGATGGCGCCCGTTGCATTCTCACATGGGTCGATGGTACGCAAATTTTCACCATTAGTGCCACCAAATTGCTCAGTAATGGCGGGTGCTCTAAAGGCCGTTGATTTCACTGTACGTAGCATCAAACTGTCATCGATTTTCCACGTAAGGCCAAGTTTGTATGTCGTTTCAGGGTCAAGCGTATCGTAGTCTGAATAACGCATAGCAAATTCAGCATCTACTTTTTGTGCATACTTCATGTCTGCTAGTAATGGGGCTGAGAGTTCGAAGTAGGCTTCTGTTACACTGAAATCGCCGGCAATTTTGTCTTCTAGACCATTGGCAAGAACGGTTGAGTCAGGATCGCGCCAGCCACTTTCCCAGCGTTTTTCTGCACCCACAGCCATTGCAAGTGCACCATAAGGAAGTGTTAATAATTCACCTGAAATATTCGCAGTCCACGTACGCATTTCATTACCGCCGGTACCTTCTCGGCGATATTTTACATAGTCGATGACCTCATCTGTCAGCTCGTTAACACCGAACCAATCGCCACAAGGGATGCCGTTGCTGTTGTCGTATGTACAGATGCTATCATCAAGTGTTTGTTGTGCTTTTGATGGGTCAATATCGAACGTCCAACCATCTTTGCCTGTATTGCGACCATAGTTATAGGCGATATCCCAGTACCAACCATTGCTCCACTCGCCATCAAGACCTAGTACGATACGTACGGTATCTGTTTCTTGGAAAAAGTATGGCGCTCCTAGCTCGGTGTTACGACGGCGTTGGAACTCCACGTCTTGGCCTGTTGGGTTGTAACGAAAATCAGCATCAACACTTATGCCACCGAAACCATTACGCGGGGTGACAATTTGTTGAGCCTTGCGTTTTGTGTACATCGCCTCGTAAAACAAACTCGTGTCATCATTTAGGCGGTACTTGGCAAAGTTTGAGATGCTTACACGCTCAAGTGGACTAACCGCATTAAGGTACGGTAACCAGTCGAAGCCATGTTGTGCGCTGTTGTACGGACCAAAATCATCGCCATATGTCGCAGTATCAGGATTTTGGTTAAATTGTACCGAAGTACCATCAGGTAAAAGCGCTCTACCACCTTCGGTAGTGCCACTGCCAAAGCAGATTAAGTCGCCATTTTCATCGCCATAGACTGGACAGTCGATACGATCAGATTGGCGTACAGCTTCACTATTACTGTATGTCGCGTTGACAAAGAAGTTGCCTTTATCAAAATCACCACCGAGGCTTAGGCTGATATCTTGACTCTCGCCGTCACCATCATCAGCCATACCAGCTTTAACATCTAGCTCCGCACCGTCAAAATCATTCTTAGTGATAATATTTACCACGCCAGCAACAGCGTCTGCGCCATATACTGCCGATGCACCATCTTTAAGCACTTCAATACGTTGAATGATGGAGGTTGGTATCATGTTTAAGTCAACAGAGCTGTTTGCTCCCGTACCACCAGAGACAACGCGTCGACCATTTAATAAAACGAGTGTTCTTTTAATACCCATACCGCGCAGGTTCACTTGCGCAGTACCGTAGCCGCCGCTAGTCCAATAGGCGTTAGTTTGGTTACCAGCTACACCCGCAGAAAAAGACATTTCTTGAAGAAGGTTTTCAACATTGGAAATACCCGTGGCGAGAATTTGATCTGAGGTGATAACGCTTACCGGGCTAGCCGCTTCCATATCGGTGCGTTTAATGCGGCTACCGGTGATTTGAATCTTTTCAATATCGGCTTCGCTTTGTTGGCCAATTTGTTCATCTTGTGCGTGTACTGAGTGGGATGCGAGGAGAGTCAAGCATAGCACTTTTGTTATTGGTGATAATTTCATTTTACTCCAACCTATTGAATTAATTTTATTAAAAATTATCCTATCTTTCTTTTTCCGTTCGGCATTACTATTTTATTCCCTGCTGTATATACCGCTATTAAGTTATAGGACAAGAACGTGGTATATACAATGATACTTTTTTACTTATTTTTCACATTTTTACTCATTCTTTAACATTCGGTTGGCTTTCCGGTATATACCGCATAATTCGCAAAATCTATGTTTAAGCTGTAAAAGGAGGGGGTGTCAGCACATGCTTTATGCATAAAAAAGCTTTCTATTGATGACCCTTCTAGAAAGTGCCATTGGGGTATCTTCACCGTGTTATCACCTGACTTTCACAAAATCTCACTGGACGCAGGTTCTGATTTGCCAAAGTATGCTAATAAATGCTGCAAAAACACATAGTAAAGCTTCATGTGCCCTAGACACTGGCAAGATATTATCTAAGCTTCATTAAAGGCCAATTCTTAAACACTTGAAGTGCATGCAAGCTGACAAAAGTACGATAGATAATTTTGTGATTGTGGCGAAAGTCGTTGCAAATCTGAGCATTATTGTGGGTGAAGCGAAACGTCTCTCGCTAACAGCTAAGAACGCGCGGGTGGTGGCTATTCGCGCTGGTGACGAAGCCCGAGGATTTGACCCCATCACTAATTACATTGATGAATTCTCAACAGCCACAATTCAAATTTCTAATCACATCGAAACCCAATCAAACACCTTATTTAAGCTTGCTTTGGCGGTAATGCGAAACCAGCAGTACGCCAGTCACTTGCGCAAAGCAGCAGGGCAGCATGATTGCGAAGCGTTGGCCAAGCGGGTGTATGAAGCCGAGCAGGATTTTTTGGCTCAGATGCAGCACTTCTCTCATACCCTATTTGCGCTTCAGAGTTATTTTGAAGAGATAGAAAAGCAAATGCGCAGCGCAGAATACATCGCGGTTCGTTCCAGAGTCGAGGCTTCTCAAGCGAATGAGTTTTGCCATTCATTAGAGTCTGTGTCGGATTATATCGTTGGTGCTGCGTTGAAGATTAAACAAGCTACGGTCAGTAATTTAAAAGAAATAAGTAAAATTCAAAGGAATGCCATTTGAAATCTACAACCATTTTTTCAGGCAAGGAGCACGAGTGGGTCGTGTTCGGACGAGATGACTCCAAAGCTGAGCGCATCATTGATACTAACCAATATTTGATAAAAACAACGTCTCAAGCGATGCTGTTGGACCCCGGCGGTATCGAATTATTTTCGCCTATGCTCGCCAGTGTGCTGCAGCATATAAAGCTTGAGCAATTGACCACATTATTTGCATCTCACCAAGACCCTGACATTATCTCGTCATTGGGCTTGTGGGATAAAACCATTCCCAATGCCAAGCTCTATGCTCCGTGGTTGTGGGAAGGGTTTATCCGTCACTTTGGCATGGACAATATTCGTTATGAGTCAATTAAAGATGAGGGCGGAAGTATTGATTTGGGCCCCATAAGTCTGCGTTTTATCCCGGCGCATTACCTCCATTCTTCCGGTAACTTTAACGTCTACGATGCCAATGCGCGCATTTTGATGAGTGGAGATATTGGTGCGGCTCTAGAAAAAGGGGATGTGCCTATGTTTGTGGAAGACTTTGGCCAGCATGTGAAGCATATGGAACTTTTTCACCGTCGATGGATGCCCTCTAATACAGCAAAGAACAACTGGGTAGCGCGTGTACGCGAACTGGAAATCGATATGTTGGCGCCGCAACACGGTCGTATTTTTAAGGGTGAAATGGTCGATGAGTTCTTAGAGTGGTTTGAAAACCTCAGTGTTGGCCAAGCTTGTTAGGGCGTGTTGATCTTTGCTGTTTATTTTTGCAGCAGTCACTAGGGTGCTATACCATGAAAAAAGCAGCCAATTGGCTGCTTTGGTCTTATAACATCAGGGGGCCAACAATGTGGTAATGCTATGGTGAATGTTAAGGTTCACCATAGGTAATCAGTTAGTGCACTTATTACCTCTACACGGTTTCTCGCCGTCACCACCGCCAGAGCTGTCGCTGGTTACTGTAACCTGCGCCCAGTTACTCCAAGGTGATGCGCCCACCGTATTAATGGCGCGAACGCGATAACGAAATACTCCAGTATCACTACTGTCTACATAGCTTGTTGTATTTTCACCAGTTTCAGTAATAAACGTGGTTGCACGCCATTGCCCGTTTTTATGCTGCTTTTCACGCTGGATCTCAAAGCCCGTTTCATTGTCACTGTTGTCACCCCAGTGCAACGATGCGCTGCCATTTTGTCCATCTGTTGCAACTAAAGATGAAGGCGTCGCAGGAGGCAGTGGTTCAGCAGGTGTCGTTGCACATAACGAGGCTGAAGGTAAGGTCATGTTGTTTGCTAAATCCTTCGCTTGCACTGTGAAACAATATTGCGTCTGAGCTGATAAGTTCGAAGCGCTAAACTGAGTACTGTTTTGCCAAGCGCTGTCAGTGCAATTTGTTGTGCCTTGAGTGCAAGAGAACAAGTAGCTCACCACAGCGCCATTATCGTCAATTGCAGTTGTGGCTTGCATCGTGATTTGGTCATGACTAATTGCATTTGGAGCGATTGCAAATGTCATCGGGTTTGGATCCGGTGCTGTTGTATCGGGTGCTGTGGGTGGCACATACCCTGATAGATAATAGTGCCCTTGGCTTGCATAGTTGCTCACGTACGGGCCTGATGCGCCGTAGACTTCAAGTGTATAAACCCCCTCAGCCAAGTCCAATGACAATGACGCGTTGGAGTCACTTTGTCCATCTGTTGCGGCAATCACATCGCCCTGTGCGTTATAAAGACGCAAGCCAATGTCTAAGTTGGCGCCGCGGCGAGACTCACGCGTAAAAGCATCCCATGCCGGGTTGGCGTTGAATTGCGCTGCCCCTGTGCCCGCACTGAATTGGAACCAGTCGCTGTCACCTTGTTGTATGGTGCCTTTGTTTGCCATTTGTGCGTTGCTTGGATCGGCTTCGCGGTTGGTCGCACTGAATTGGCCAAATTCATCCATAGTGAGTGTATTGGGGGACGTTTGTGTGCCTTCGGTGTCGCTAGATGCACCAAGTTTAGAGGTGATAATAGCGATATCATCTTGAAACTGGTTGGCATCGGGGTATTCACCAATACTCCATTGGGTAATATTTTTTCTATAAGAGTTGCCCATTATTGGCGCCCAACTATTCACATCTAGGTTTTCACCTAAGCCACTGAAATAGGAGGTTGTTGATGTGCCATCATGACTCAAACCAAGGTTATGGCCTAGCTCGTGAGAGCCAGCTTCAGCCATGGTGTTCGCAGCACCGGATGCAAGGCGGTTGTAATAGGCAAACGCAGGTTGATATTTGGTATAATCGCTACGTCCCCAGACATTCACATAAGCAACGCCTCCAGCCCCTTGCGAAGGCATCGCTATGCCATTGGCATCAGTGTCTTTGGTAAATAATACCCAACCCGTGTTAGGGCCAAAAGTCGCTGGTGCTTGTGTCGTCACATTTATATCAAACGCGGCAAAATCATCCGCCATACGCGTCCAAATCTCGTGGATACGAGCACGCTCTGAATCATTAAAAGATGCAGGGTCGCCATCTAAGTCATAGGGAAGGGTGGCATAGCTGGTGCCGCCGCCCCAGGCACGGCCACTCACCTCACCGCCGTCAAAATCTAGGTAGACGGTGTTTGCAGCCGCGGGTTTGCTGTGCAAATTGAACACATCAATTTCAGGTAAGGTTTGGGTGCTAGCTTGCACTGTTGCAGAGGGTGCTACGCTCAAACCCATCTCAACATAATAGATTTCGCCGTTGTCATCAGCTTCGATAAAGTCAGTATCAACAACTGGGATACCAAGGGAGCTGAGCTTGTTTAATACCTTCTGCTGAACGGGGGCAGGTAGCTTCGACAAACTTGTTTTCAGGCGGCTGTGTGGCAAATTTTCCACAGCTTGGTAGGGAATGTTTGCTTGGTTGCTGGCAGAGTTTGCCGCAGCGCTTGTGCTTAATGCAAAGCTGGTTGCCATCGCCAAAGTGCACAGTGCCAATGGTTTATTAGGTTTCATGTGTGATGCTCCAAATACAGATCCATAGTCATTTGGAACGCAAAGGTAGACCCAGCGACATTAATCCAAGCTGAGTGCTAGCAATCCCGCTGTCATAGAGTGTTCCCCCTTAGACCGGTGACTTTGCGTCCTACCCTTTCGGATAGTTTGCCAAATTAGCGTGTTGCTAAAACGTTACTCAAGCCTAGCAAGGGTCATTAAAAATTCCAACATGAATTATTTAAAATAGGAACATAGTGCTAGGGTGTGTTGACTTTTGCTGTTTGTTTTTGCAGCAGTCATTGAGGGTTATTGGTAATAAGTTCGTTGCAACCGCTTTTGTTTCTTGTAACCTTTAAGGGTACGGTATATGTTTAAATAACGAGCAGTGAACTTTCACCGTTCACTACAGGACTCTCAACATTTCATAATAATTCAAATACCGCATTAATTGAGTGTCTTGCATGTGTTGCGCAGTCAGCGGCTCAATACACGCTCACCATTTCAATGATGTTGATACTGCGCAGCAGCGATGAAATGGCGAACATGGATAGACGTTAAATGAGGTACTCAACGATGAGCAATATACGAATAGCTGTTGCGGATGATCATCCGCTTATTGTGTTTGCCATAGAGCAGACGTTAATGCGCACCTGGCAGAATTTAGAGATTGAGTCAGCCCACTGTTACCACCAATTATTTCGCCTCATAGAGCAGCATAAGTCGCAATTAGCACTGCTGATCCTTGATTTGTCTATGCCAGGAAGTGAAGGCGTTCAGGGTTTGGAGTATATCTGTACAAATTACCCCGATATACCCGTTGTGGTGATAAGTGGCCATGACGATTTTGAGAGTTGTACGAAATGTTTAAATGCTGGTGCTCAGGAGTTTATTTCGAAAACGGAAGTGGCCGATGTCATTACTAATGTTGTAGCGCGCTACCTTGGAAAAGACAACGCTAAACGAGCAAATCAAAGTAATAAAACATCAGCTGATGATACTCTTCAGTCCCTGACTCCAAGTCAGCAAAAAGTACTACTGCTCATCGCGAAGGGTTTGCGTAATAAAGCCATAGCTCGCGAGTTGGGCATATCAGAAAAAACCGTTCGCGTTCATGCCAGTCGAATCTTTAAACAATTGGGTGTTGAAAATCGCACAGAAGCCGCGATGAAACTAAAGCGCACCCCTGAAGTAATTTAGTCCACTCGGCGAAAGTTTGTATAGGGTAATGCAAATGATGTACATCAACAAAGTACCCGTAATAGGTAATTTGTTCAATATATTAATATAAAATAAAGGCTTACACTCAAATTATGCAGCCAGTAAGGATGATGTGTCATGAAGTGTTGCAGTGTGGCCCTTACAACTGTTTGACAAGAGAAGCCATGACTCTGAAGTGAGCTTGAGAGTGTGGCAAACATTACAGCAAGTAAGTTGAATTAAGAATAGGGAGGACGTAATGGTCCATTCAAATCTCAAAATGCTCTCGGCTATTGTTTTAGCCAGCGCATTGTCAACAGGATGTACGTTAGTTGGTGAACATAAATATACAGGTGGTGGCACCATGGCTTCTGCCGGTGGTGACAAAAATGCTGTATTTACATTTAATGTCGAAAATTGTGATGGCGAAGATGTGAAGGGGCGAGTTAATTATATCGACCATTCAGCTATTGATTTCGAAAATATTGGTGGTGTGAGTCTCAATGCACAAGTTGATAACTTCGGTTACTGCACCATAGATATTGATGGCTTTTTAAATAATGAGCCTTTGTGTAATTGCGAGAACCAATACGAAGCGCAATTTTCTTATTCGTCCAAGAATCCCAGCGCTCAAGGTGATGGGACAGGTTTTGTTTGTTTTTTTGATACAGGTGAAGGAAAAGGGAACTTTCATGGCGCAATTACCGCGTTTTATATAAACGATGGTCCTTACGCGGGATATATCAACTACGGCACGGTGAACGGCAACATTCAACAGCATTCATGCCCAGCGTCAGACGAATAAGGAGCTCACTCATGTTTAATAAAGCTATTCTTCCAGTTCTTGTGGCCAGTGCATTCTCTGCTAATGCTGAGCTGGTACAAGATGCGACTATGGTTGACGGTAAAGCCGCACGCGTTATTTTCGAATATCATAATGGTGGTAAAGAAGCGTTAATCGCAGCAATTGAAGCGGCAGGTGGCGAGGTAAAGCGCCTGCTTGATCATGATAACTCACTCGCTGCTGTGATTGATGTTGACGCATATAGTCAACTAAAGAACCTAAAGACAATTAAGTCCACTGAAATAGACCCCAAGCGCAGCCACATCCCCACGAATATGACTCAAGTTGGCTTTACTGACTTTGTACCCTATGGCGTAAGCATGGTTCAGGCTGATCAACTCAATTATATGGGGGGCATAAAGGTGTGTGTGGTTGATACAGGATATGATCTCGGTCACCCTGAATTACCACAATCGACCGTTACTGGCGATGATGAAGGTGCAGGCCCTTGGTATCAAGATGGGCATGGCCATGGGACGCATGTCGCAGGTACAATTGCTGCGTTAGATGGAAACGGTGGATTGACTGGAGTGCTCGGTTCGGGAATGCCTGAGTTACATATCGTGCGTGTGTTTAACAGTGCGGGTGGTTTTGTTTATGCATCTGACCTTGCTGGAGCGGTACATGACTGTGCGGATGCGGGCTCAAAGGTGATTAATATGAGTCTTGGCGGCGCTTTTTCTACCAAGGTTGAAGAGCGTGCATTTGCTCGTATTCAAAGGGCTGGCGTGTTGTCGGTTGCCGCTGCAGGTAATGATGGCAATGCCACATTTAGCTATCCAGCATCGTATGACTCAGTTGTATCTGTAGCTGCTATTGACTCGAATATGGACCATGCTAGTTTCTCGCAACGTACATCACAAGTTGAATTGGCTGGGCCAGGTGTTAACGTAATATCAACCTATCCAGGTGGATATTACGCAAATGCGTCAGGCACCTCTATGGCCAGTCCGCATGTTGCAGGGGTAGCCGCATTGGTATGGAGTCATTTCCCAGAGTGCAATAATTATGAGATCCGTAACGCACTGAGTGCATCAGCGATGGATCTTGGCGATTCCGGTTACGATTACAAGTATGGTAATGGGTTGGTGCAAGCGAAAGCTGCATATGACCATTTATTGGCGACAGGTTGTGATGGCAAGGGAGTGAAATAACACTAGCGTAATCGCCCTGGGTGTGAGCAGATATAAATCTGTTCTTGCACGGGAAAACAGTTACAGAGGTATCAGGTTTGTTAGCCGCAGCACTTGATACTCTGTTTTTTTAGCCCCTTCTAGGGGCTTTTTTATGCCGTTAGTTTTATTGCACGGTGTGTATTTGGTATCGTTGCTGCAATTTGATAATCCACTCACATAGGAATGCGCCATGATCCGTGATGTACATCCTAGCGATGCTAAAGCGATAGCGGATATTTATAATTACTACATTAGCAATACGACCATAACCTTTGAAGAACAGACGGTAAGTGAATCGGACATGGTTAGGCGTATCGATAAAGTGCATCAGCAAGATTTACCTTGGGTAGTGGCTGAAATTGACTCTAAGGTTGTAGGCTATGCATATGCAACACCTTGGAAAGCGCGCAGTGCTTATCGGTTTTCAGTTGAATCAACGGTTTATGTCAGCAATGAAGTTCACGCTAAGGGACTGGGTACGCGCTTGTATCAGGCTCTTTTTAGCAAACTCCAAGCTCGAGATGTCAACGCTGTATTAGGGGTGATCACCTTACCAAATGAACCCAGTGTGGCCTTGCATGAGAAATTGGGTATGGCCCAAGCCGCGCACTTCAAACAAGTTGGCTATAAGTTTGGTCAATGGTTAGACGTTGGCTATTGGCAGATTAATTTGCATACCGATTAGCCAAACACTCTGTCATTGAGGGCATGTTGTTTAGTGAACTATGCTATTGGCCTTTGACAACGCAGAGCACGCCTTTGGTTGAGCCCTTAGGGCAGTGCCATTGGGGTATTTTCTCTGCGTTATCACCTGACTTACATAGAATGACTAAGCGACGTAGACTCTGCCGAGTTAAAACACCCCAATAACTGGCGCAAAAACAAACAGCAAACATTAACACGCCCTAATCCCAAATTCCCGCTTCAGACTTGCCTTGAATGGCGCAATTCCCGGTTTTGTACAGCGGCTCTTTGTTGGCTTTGCGTTGTTCTATATAGTCTTTGGTGATACTTACAACCGTCGGAGTCATCCACAGAATCGCAATTACGTTGATAACGGTCATCAGTCCCAATGCCATATCAGCCATGGCCCATACTTTAGGTAACGCAGCGACTGAACCCCAAATAATGACCGCTAAGTAGCCGCAGGTGTAGATGGTTCTACCGAGTTTATTATCAAGCTTAAACATATGCAGGTTCGATTCACCATAGGCATAATTGGCTACCACTGAGGTGAATGAAAACAGCGCTATGGCTGCGGCCACAAAATCTTCGCCGCCGGCACCTAGGTGAAACGTCATGGCATCTTGAGTTAAACGAATACCTTCCATTTCTCCTGTTTGCTCACCTCCAGCAAGTAACACGATAATCGCCGTACAGGTACACAAGATGATGGTATCGACAAAGACTCCAAGCATTTGCACAAAGCCTTGTGTCGCAGGGTGATTGGGAACTGGAGCAGCACTGGCGGCAGCATGAGGTACGCTGCCTGCCCCCGCTTCGTTGGAATACAAACCGCGGTTAATACCATGCTGTATCGCTGCTGCAAACGTCCCGCCCGCGACCTGATCAAAGCCAAACGCTGAGCTAATAATGTGATACAGCATGCTTGGGACAAGCTCGATGTTCCAAATGGTTATGCCCAACGCGATGAGCACATAGGACAAAGCCATAAAGGGCACCACCATTTGCGAAAATTGGGCGATGCTGCGCAGCCCACCAACCACAATCATCGCGGCCAAGATACAAATCACAATGCCAATATACAGTGGTTCAAATCCATAGGCGTGATTGAGCGCATCGGTAATCGAGTTAGCTTGCACTGAGTTAAAGATGAAACCATAACCAAAGAATAAGGCCATAGAAAAGGCTATCGCTAGCCAACGTTTATTGAGTCCTTGTTGAATGTAATATGCGGGCCCTCCGCGAAACTCGCCATGGTCATCGCGTACTTTATAAAGCTGACCGAGTGCACTTTCGGCAAAGCCGATGGCCATACCCACAAAGGCGATGACCCACATCCAAAATACCGCTCCTGGACCACCCATAGTGATTGCGATGGCGACACCCGCAAGATTACCTGTGCCAACTCTGGCTGACAGGCTAGTACACAGGGCACCGAATGAGCTGATCCCAGATTTATTACCGTGCGTGCTGCCTCGCATCACCGAGAACATATGAGTGAAGTAACGCAATTGGATAAAGTTAAGCTTCCAGGTGAACCAAATGCCACACACGCTCAATAGCGTCAGGAGGAAATAGTAGTTCCAGAATAGGGCATTGATAGGAAGCACAAAGGCTTGGTAGAAATCTAAGTCCAGTAGCAAATTGAACCATGAACTTATCGTTTGCGAGATAGTTTGAATCAAAACAGCCAGCCTCTTTGCCAGTAATTATTATGTCCGTTATTCGATAATGTCAGCAAAGGGTCAGCTCTGTCTAGGGTTTGTGGGTTTTTGAGGTCCAAAGGCGGATGACAAAGGTCAACATGCCCTAGTCATTTAGCAGTCTCTGTGGGAGACCATTGTGAAAGTGAGTCAATGAGCATCGTGTTAACTTGTTTAAGGCTCAAAGTTGACAACAGGAAGGCATTCGAACCCGGGTTTTGCAAATAAATATCCTTGCATAAGTTCGACTCCTTGTTCACGCAACCACTCATATTCGCCTTGGGTCTCAATACCCTCAGCCAATGGTGTGATGCCAATTTCTTTCATCATGATTAAACAATTTCTAAAAATGGCTTGGCGAACTTTATCATTGTTAATGTTACGAACTAGCTCCATATCGAATTTAACGATATTCGTTTGAAAATCGGCCAGCAGGTTAAGCCCTGCATAGCCTGAGCCGAAGTCATCGATTGCGGTTTTAAAACCCAAAGATTTGTAGTAGTTAACAACCCGCTCAACATGCTCTGTATCTTCTATTTTTTCCACTTCGGTAAACTCAAACATGATGTTTTCGGCTGGAAAGTTATACTTTTTTGCAGCCTCTAACGTAGTGCGAATACAGCGTTCGGGGCTATAAATAGCCTTAGGCAAAAAGTTGATGCTGAGCATTTCTTTTATGCCTAATTTGGCCGCGAGCGCAATTGCTTTGACCCGACACAGTTGGTCGAACACATAGCGATTACCTTCGTGTACTTGAGAAATAATTGAAAAGGCGGATTCATTATTAGGGCCGCGAACGAGTGCTTCGTAGCCAAATACTGATGCGTGTGCGGCATTGATAATTGGCTGAAATGCCATTGTAAAGTCGAAACCTAGGTTGCTTAAATCTTCACAATGTTTACATCCGAGTCTTTCACACTCTTGGATTTCGTCATTCACGTTTTTTTCCTCTGCTGGTTACCTATAGAGCTTAGTTACTGTATAGATGTTAAGCAAATCCAATAAGTTATCGTTTCTTGCTTGCTACTAGATTGTACGAATCACTCAGGGTCTATGGTTCACGGTAAAAGATCATAAATGTCATTGTCTTAAGGAATCTTTGCAGGTTAATCCGTGATGACCAATTTATATTCATGTATATCTGATGCAGCGCTTCGCAGATTCACACGGATGAAATATTGCTCCCCATTGAACAGTTGCGGCCCCGTGAATACATGGCCGAGGCTGCTGGGCTCAAAGGTACTATCAATTCATGTCCACCCGTGCTTTGGGAGTGTAAAGACTGTAATGACTACTATGGCAAGGGGATAAATTCGTCATCACCTGGAACTTTAGGGAAATGGCCTGATTTCCAATCTGTTTTTGCGTGCTCTATGAGTTCCTTGGTGCTCGATACAAAATTCCATTCTATATAGCGCTTCGCCATAGTATGACCGCCGATCATAACAATGTGAGCTGGTTCATTAGCGCTAACGAACATATCGCTAGGTTCATCAAAAATAGCCATTGAGTGTTGTGACAAGGTACTTACTTTGCACTGCAGTGAGCCTTGTACAACATACACACCAAGCTCTTGTACTTGTGGTAATGCCAATGTTTGGCCAGGCTGTAAATGGGCCTCTACATACAAGGTTTTTGAAAAAGTCATTACCGGGGAATGGAGATTGTAAGCATCTCCCATCATCACTCTGATGCTGACTCCGTCAATTTCAGTCGCAGGAATGTCTTGGGTGGGATAATGATAAAACGCAGGAGGGCGTTGTTCGTGCTCTGAGGGCAGGGCAATCCATAGTTGCAAGCCATTAATGCTTCTGTGCTGCTCCACCCTGTGCGTCTGCTCTCGTTCACTGTGGACAATACCCTTACCAGCAACCATAAGGTTGATATCGCCTGGGCGGATCACTTGAACACTGCCCAATGAGTCACGATGCAGCATCTCACCGTCAAATAGGTAGGTCACCGTAGCGAGACCAATATGAGGGTGTGGTTTTACATTAATCCCTTCGCCGGGAGCAAACTGCGCAGGGCCCATGTGATCAAAGAAAATCCAAGGGCCAACTGTTTTCATCTTATGGGTGGGTAGTAAACGTCGTACCGTAAAGCCGCCAAGGTCTTTGTCTTTGGGCGCCAAGATCATCTTGATAGAATCACAGACTTCATGACAGTCACAATCATCACTGTGCACATGTTGTTGCGTGTTACTCATTCTTTGCTCTCCGTAAAAGTCCATTGGGCGGGGTGTATATGACTATAGTTGCTGACAACGCGTTATTGTTATAGTGAATAACATAAATCGTTTATGGGTACAAATCGCGTTTAAATGTTGCAAAGTGCATTGTTCATTTCGCCAAACGCTTGATGAGTGCTTCCAATTCATTCACTTTGTAAGGCTTTGTTAGGTGGCAATGAGAGGGGATGTTGTGCGGCATATTCTTAATAAAGCCGCTAGTGATGATCACAGGAATGCTACTGTTGAATTTTTCATAAATATCATGGCCCTGTGTTGGTCCTGGCATTACTTCATCACTGACAATTACGTCAATGCTATCTCGGTTTTGTTCGATATAATTACAGGCGCTTTGAGCATCGTCAAAAATCGTGACAGTGTGCCCTCGCATACTAAGTAACTGCTCTGTAGCCCAGATTATTTCGCTTTCATCATCAATTAGCACCAGATTGTAGTGGGTATCATTTTGGCTAGCCATTTGATTTACGCTACTTGCGGGGCGGGGTTCGGGAGCAACATCGACAAGTGGTATCCATAATTGCATGTTGGTGCCACGTTGGTCTTCGGATTCAATGCTCAGGCCTATTTTTTCGCGCATAGCAAACCCTGCGACCACAGATAGCCCTAGTCCAGAGCCTTTGCTACTAAGACTCACAAAGGGATTGAAAATGCGTTCAATGTCATCCTTGGTAATACCCAAACCGTTATCTTTGATACTAATAAGAACATAATGCGACGCTTGCTTGGGCTCGCAAAAAACAAAGGCTGAACTGGTTGGTGTAAAAAGATCACACGCTTGGGCACTCACCTGAATATGGCCATGGTGTGATATTGCATTACTGGCATTGGCGATGATGTTAGTCAGTGCGTCTTCAAGATCATTACGACTTAAGTTGACAAAAAACTGCTCTGTGCAGCTAATGTTGAGCTCTATATTGTTGGGAATAATCTCTTTGAGCGTTTTACTAATTTCCGTAAACACGTCACTGACATCAAAGGTTTCTCTTACACTATTAATTTGTTTCGATGAGCGGAGGATTTTCGATGTGGTTTGTTGGGCTCTATCCACAGCCCTGCTAATGGCATCAAGGTATTTAGTCACTGGACTATCGCCTAACAGCAAGGAAATGAGTTCTCTGTTGCCTTCTATGACCCCGAGAATATTATTGATGTCGTGTGCAATGCCAGCGGCGAGTTCGTTAATGACCTCCACGCGTTGTAGTCGTGCAAGCTGCTCTTTTTGATTTTTAAAATCAGTAATGTCGTTCTGTAAGCCGATAAAGTGAGTTATTTCACCGTGATTATAAACAGGTGTGATAAAAAGGTTATTCCAATAGCTGGTACCGTTTTTGTGATAATTGAGGATCTCAACATTTACATTGGCACCGGCAGCTAAGTTTTTTCTGATCGCTTGTATGGTTTTTGGATCGGTATCTGGGCCTTGTACAAACTTACTGACTCTATGTCCTTTCACTTCATCAAGGGTATAGCCCGATAACGTGGTAAAAGCCTTATTGGCCCACACCACGTTTCTATCTTGATCAGAGATAATAATACCTGTGGAGGTGTATTCTACGGCTTTTGATAGCAGGCTTTTTTCATCGCTCACTTTTTTGATGTCGGTGATATCTTGTAACATCCCCATGGCGCTTATCACATCACCTGATCCGTCTCTGAACAACGATGCTTTGCTGATCACATCTCTGATTTCGCCATCAGGGCGAATAATACGCAGCTGAAATTGCCAACCATCGCCATTTTCGAGCGCTTTTTCAATTTCTTGTGTAACCACGGCACGATCTTTTGGGTGATAAAATTCTATGGCGGTTTCAAGCGCAGGTGTGTATGTATCTCTGTCTACCCCATGAATGGCGTACACTTCATCTGACCAAGACAGATCTTTTGTTTTGAAGTTAAGTTCCCAATGGCCAATCGCTGCGATGTCACCCACATCGCGCAGTAATTGTTCTAGGCGCTGGTACTTGTTTTTCGCATTCGTTGCTGCGGTTTCTGCTGCTTCCATGCTTTTAATGATGTCATGGTCCTTACTCAGTTCTTGATGCGCATCAATGATGTCTGTGATATCACAGCAGGAGCCAATATAGCCCTTAAAAACGTTATTCTCATCAAAATAGGGTGAGCCGTCGTCTTTGAGCCAGCGGTATTCATTGTGCTCATTGCGCAACCGATAGGTAAGAGAAAAAGCCTCTTTTCTCTCATAGGCTCGGCTAATGCCGTTTTCATATTTTTTAAGGTCGTCGGGATGAATGCCTTGGCGCCATTGTTTGCCATACTGCTGTTCTGCGCTTGTGCCACTAAAGAGCAACCACGCCTCGTTAAAGAAAACGTGATCGGCATTGACATCAGCGAGCCAGATCATTAGCGAAGATGACTTGGCTAATATTTTGCCAAGGTCAAGACCGTTAACATGACTGAGCATGATGAACCTGTTGTGAGTCGCCTAGTTTACTCATAGGCATTGAGGTGCAATCCACTGAAATAATCGAGATGAATAACTGGTACTTGTAAGAAATATAGTAGAGGTAGTGGGGAGTTACTAGGACGTATAAACCTTTGGGGGATTATTTTTGTGTGATCACATGACCTCCATAGACTCACTTGCGATGCATGTTTGGCCATGCCAAAACACTCCAAATTAAGATAAACACGCCTTCATTTTCATTTAGTGGTGGCTATTAGTTTGCATCTTTGCAGATCAGGGCTAAGTATTTAAGGGAATTAAGAAAATAATCTGCGTAAGTTATTTCCAAAAGACAGGTAAGAGATGAACTATACTTTGAGTAACAACGTCCTAGGGTATGTGTATGCTATATGTAGTAGATGATGAATTAGAATTTACATCCTTACTCAAGGAACTGCCCAGTCCAATATTCCAATCTCTGATTGCGTTTAACGACTCTACGTTGTTTCTCGATACCGCATCTCTTGAAAGTGACGACATTGTTATTCTTGACTTACAAATGCCGCAAATGGATGGTGTAGAAATCATCCGCAATTTATCAACCCGCTCACGCGATATCAACCTCATACTTATCAGTGGTATGGAGGGCGCAGTTCTAAATTCGACCTCTATGTTAGCCAGTGCGCTGGGTTTTAATGTAATAGCGACGTTTTCCAAGCCTTTCAAACTAGAGCAGTTGCTAAAAGTGGTGGCGCAGGCCAGTGCCAAAATTAAGCAATCGCCACAACATACTCATTATCAAGACGATGCAGAAGGCTTTTCCAAGCATGACCTTTGCAGCGCACTAAAAAATAATGAATTTGTATTGTTCTACCAGCCTCAAATTGACTTACAGTCATTGCATATTTGTGGCATGGAAGCGTTAATCCGTTGGCAACACCCTCAATTGGGAATGCTTGCACCCGATAGATTTTTAGAGCAAATGAAGTCCTATGATCTGTTGGATGAACTAACGGACTTCGTCATTGAAGAGACTATTAAAACCGAAACCAAGCTAAACAAAGAAGGCATTGATATTTGTGCATCAATTAATATCAGTGCCAGCAGCGTGATTAACTTATCATTGCCTGAGAAACTTGAAAATCTTATCTCTGATGCCGCCATTACCCCTTCGCGCTTTTGTCTAGAAGTTACGGAGTCTGAGCTAATGACTGAACTTGTGCCAGCGCTGGATACGCTGACGCGCATGCGGCTAAAGGGCTTCAATCTCTCCATTGATGACTTCGGGACAGGCTTTTCTTCGTTGCAGCAATTGCATCGTATTCCTTTCACTGAGCTTAAAATAGACCGCTCATTTGTATCCAATCTAATGCTCGATAGTGAATCACAGGTTATCGTTGAAGCGTGTATTTTTCTCGCTCACAAATTAGGTATGTCAGTGGTCGCTGAGGGGATCGAAGATGAACAAACAGTCAAAAAGTTAGTGACGTTAGGCTGTGATGTTGGTCAAGGTTATTATTTTGCTAAGCCCATGCCCGAGCATGCGCTATTTGAATGGATAAAAGAGCATTTACCTGTTGATAATACAGTCAATATCTTGCGCACAGTGAAGTAGAACTCAGGGGGCTGCCGTGCTCAATATAGGTATGAACACGGCATAAATCTGCACTAGCGAGTTAACTTTCGGGCGCGGAAACTGCGGCCCTTCATTTTCCCTTCTGTGATCATTTTTAATGCTGTGTTGGCAATCTTTCTTTGCACAGCCACGTATGAGCTGATCGCCGTGACTTTGATCTTGCCAATTTGCTCACCTTTGAGTGTTTTATTCGCAGTTAGTGCGCCAAGAATATCGCCCGGACGTAACTTAGCTTTTTTACCGCCATCGATATGAATGGTTACCATTGGGGCCCGAGTGATCGGATTGGCAAACACAGTGTCATTGGGTAAATTGGTCGGTTCAATGCGCATATCAAGGTAATCTTCTAGCGCGTTGACCTTGTGCGATTCTTTGTAACTCATCAATGAGCACGCTATGCCTTTTTTACCAGCGCGACCAGTACGACCAATGCGGTGAACATGCACTTCAGGATCATGTGCGATGTGATAGTTAATGACCATTTCGACATGATCAACGTCGATGCCTCGCGCCGCAACGTCGGTGGCCACGAGTACACTAAGACTCTGGTTGGCAAAGCGTACTAACGTTCGGTCACGGTCTTTTTGCTCTAAATCGCCGTGCAGCGCCGCCGCATCAAACCCGCTTTGCGATAGCGCATCACAGACTTCTTGGCATTGGGCTTTGGTATTACAGAAGATAACCGCCGATTCTGGACGAAAGTGTAAAAGTAGCTTTTGTGTGCCGTGCAAGCGCATATCGTTATCATCGACTTCATAAAAGTACTGCTCAATTGAGCTATCGTCATGCTGCGACTCGACCACAACTTTATGTGGTTGATGCATTACGTGCGTTGCCAGTTGTTCAATTTTGGGTGGGTAAGTGGCACTGAACAATAGGTTTTGTCGTTGTGCTGGGCAGTGGTCGATAATGTATTGCAATGGTTCTTCAAAACCCATTTCTAACATACGGTCCGCTTCATCAAGTACGAAGGTATTCACTTCCTCTAACGATAATCGACCTTTGCGTAAATGCTCTTCGATGCGACCCGGCGTACCTACGACAATGTGTGCACCGTGCTCAAGAGAACCAATTTGTGGCCCCATTGGCGCACCACCACATAAAGTGAGAACTTTAATGTTATGAATGGCACGGGCAAGCTTACGAATCTCTACGGCCACCTGATCTGCTAATTCTCGCGTTGGACACACTACTAAAGCTTGAACGCGAAAACGCTTAACGTTGAGATTATGCAACAAGCCTAAAGAGAAGGCGGCCGTCTTACCAGAGCCTGTTTTACCCTGACCGATAACATCTTTACCCTGTAAAATAAGTGGCAAGGTGTGTGCCTGAATTTCAGTCATAGTGTGGTAACCCAAAGACTCAAGGTTATCGAGCAATGACGGTGATAAAGGGGTGGTAGAAAAGGCAGGTAAGGTCACAGTTGCAATCATCTTGTTAAGCGAAAAAGGGATTATAACACGCTAACTCACCGCGCGGCATGGCACACAAGGTTAACAGCACTATTTTTGTTACTGTGTCATTTATTGATGGCTCAATAAGTGCCTGCAACGATGCGCCCTAGTGCATGCGGATGGTTCAGTGTTAGGCGAGAGCTGGACATACTCAATGCATCCCAAGGTGGCGTGTCATGCCATCTCTTCATATTACACATTGTCATTATTAACGATTGAACGTGTTGATTAGACAGCGCTTTGAAGTCGAACTATGATTAAAGCGTCCTCCCATTACGTGAGCCAAGTTAGATTAAGGTAATGAAAAGAATAACAATATTGATGTTCTCGTTGGTCTTTAATACGCCTCTTTTTGCCTTTGCATCGACAGTGATTAAGGTTGTTGATCAACACGGTAAGCCAGTTAATGATGCCGTCATTGAAATACGGGCGTCGGGGGCTCACACAGCGCACACATTGGCACAACCTGCAATCATGGACCAAGTGAATAAAGCATTCGCCCCGCATGTACTGGTGGTACCAAAAGAGTCTTATGTGAGCTTTCCAAACAGTGATGATATTCGTCATCATGTGTACTCCTTTTCTAAAGCGAAACCCTTTGAACTTAAGTTATATTCAGGTCAGCCGAAACAACCCTTGCGCTTTGAACAGTCCGGTGTGGTGGTGCTTGGTTGTAACATTCATGATGCGATGGTCGGTTACGTTTACGTATATGAGGGGCAATATGCGAATAAAACAAATGCCGATGGCCAAGTTGAGCTTCCTATAGATATTAACGACAACACTCAGATGTGGCTGTGGCATCCGCGCCAAACCCTGGCACTGGAGCAGCGCATGGCTTTAGATTTATCACTACTAGAACCTGTTAATGGAGCTTATAAGGTAGTCCTAGAGGTAACCGAAGAGCAACCGCGAGATAGTTTCGAAGACGTATTTTCTAATGCTCAATAAATTTAGTTTTAAAACTCAAATTACCTGGCTTGCAACAGGGTTAATTATATTGACCATTGCCGTTCTCACAGCGAATTACTTTTTCAAGACCGCTAAATACATAGAGCAACAGGTGCAAACGCAAATGCAAGTGGCGCGCAACGTGCTGCAGCAAACCATTGCGCAACAGGAGCAAGTATTAACCACCGCCGCCAATGTGCTTGCGGCAGATTTTGGCTTCAAGCAAGCGGTAGCGACGGGGGACAAAAAGACGATTGAGAGCGCTTTGTATAATCATGGCAAACGAATCAATGCTGACTTGGTTGTATTGATGGACTTGGAGGGGGAATCAGTCTCTATCAGTACTAATAATCGTCAGCTACCACAAGACCTTTCTCCTTATGTATCTGCGCTTCCACTTCGTGCGGGTCACGCTCAAGTATTGAATATCGAGTCTGATGTGTATCAGGTGATCGTAGTGCCCGTGAAAGCGCCGCGTATTATAGCTTATGCCTACATCGGCTTCTTGTTTGACCGCAATGCTTTGGTACAGCTCAAAGATGTGTCCTCATTGGATGTAACCTTGATGCGCGACGAGCACATTGTGCAATCGAGTTTTGAAAACCCAAAAAGCAGCTTAGGCAGTGGTGCAATCGCACCGCTGACAACGCTTAATCTTGTACTGTCTGACTCTGACTATTATCACCAGCGTATCCCTTTTGCTGGCTCAAATGAGATTTGGGCTATCTTGTCGTCGCCTTTAGATGAGATACATCGTGATTTTAAGCAGCTCGTTGTGGCTACCCTATTGGGGGCACTGATGGTATTGATTATTGCGCTGGCTTTGTCTGGTTGGCTGTCACGCAGAATCACAATGCCTTTGCGCCGATTACAACAACTTACAAAGGACATCGGTGGCGGTAATTTTAACGTACCAGCAGCTAAAGGTGATTTGCCCCTTGAACTTAATGAGTTGTATCAAGGTTTCGTATTAATGGGGAGCGCGATTGCCACCCGTGAGACCAAAATTAAATATCAAGCTGAGCATGACTTGCTCACTGGTTTGTTCAACAGAGAACGGTTTTTAGAAAAGCTACAAGAGCAGTTACTAAGTCATGCGTCGATCGCGTTAATCAATGTCAATGTAAAAGGATTTAAGAGGCTTAATGACACCATAGGTGTGGCAAATGGCGACAAACTACTGATCGAAATCGCCGAGCGACTTAGTGCGTTTTGCAAAAAATGTGACGCACAAAGAGCCGTACTCACATCGCGCACCTCCGCAGATGACTTTCTTATCGCTTTACCTGTTAGCTCGCTCGATGAGCTATCGTCATTGATATCCTTGTTACGCGCTGAGCTAGAGCGGCCGTTTTGGTTGGAAGAACTTAACCTACTTCTTAATTTTTATTACGGTATCGCCAATTCAAAAGAGGATGGCAAAGATGCCGAGAAACTCGTGCGTCGTGTGTCTATGGCCGCTTCTTTAGGGGTGCAAGAGCAACTGTTGATCCGCCACTATCAGCAAGGAGAAGATGAAGCTTATCTATTTAAGTTACGTTTAATTGAAGAATTAAAACAAGCACTTGAGGCGCATGATAGCCCGTTGTTTATGAATTATCAGCCCAAAGTGAATCTGCAAACGGGCGCTGTAGATAAGCTCGAGGCATTAATACGCTGGGTGAACAAAGAAGGTGAGTTTGTAAACCCGGAACTATTCGTTGGTTTAGCAGAGAAATCCAGCTTGATTGTTGCGTTAACTCAATGGGTTATTCGACGAGTGATCACCCAAGTTGCCACATGGAATGAGCAGGGGATGCAGTTTAACGTATCCATTAATTTGTCGGCGCAAGATATCCAAGCCAAAGGTTTTGTGGGCTTTTTATTAGATACCATAGGTGAATTTAATGTCTCTGCAACGCAAATCATTCTGGAGTTAACAGAGCGGGATTTGGCTGACAACGAAGCGCTCGTTGTATCACGATTGACGCATCTTAAATCGCTGGGCTTTGAAGTGTCAGTAGATGATTACGGTATAGGCCAGTCATCATTGGCGAAGCTCAAGTCACTTCCAGTTGACGAGTTAAAAATTGATAAATGCTTCATTTTATCTTTGGACCAGTCACAACAAGACCAAGATATTGTCTCATCAACCATCGAGCTTGGGCATAAATTAGGCCTCAGAGTGGTTGCCGAAGGCGTTGAGAATGAACAAAGCATGGCTTTACTGAAACAATTTGGCTGCGATTACGCACAAGGTTATTACCTCTCAAGACCATTAAAAGCAGATCAACTCATTGTGTGGTATCAAGATTATGAAAAAGATAATTAGCATTGCACTGTTGCTGTGTTGGCCTTGCATAAGTGCTGCGAACGGCAAACTGTTGGCAACTCCCGGGGGTTCTCAACTTGAGGGCTCTGCTGGTGGTGGTCTGGTGCCGTGGGCGCAACTGGCAGGGTATGCGAGCGAAGATGAAATGGCATTATCTGGCTATTGCACCAGAGCCAGTGTTGATGACTTTGAACTCGATACCTGCGGTGTGCAGGCAAACTTTTTCGACCGCTTAGAAGTGTCATACGCTGAGCAACGCTTCGACGTTGACCCTCTAGCGTTAACCTTGGAACAGTCTATTATTGGCGCGAAAGTGCGTTTATATGGTGATTTAGTCTACAGCGCCTGGCCACAAGTGTCTTTAGGGATGCAACATAAGCGTTTAGATAGTGCGGATATCGCTTTTGCTGTGGGTGCAAAAGAGGACTCTGGCACAGATGTATATCTGGCAGCGAGTAAGTTACACCTGGGCCTTATCAATGGTTACAACTTTTTGTGGAATGCCACAGTGAGATACACCCAAGCCAACGAAATGGGGCTGTTGGGTTTTGGTGGGGCGCAAGGAAATGGAGCTTTGCACGCTGAACTCTCTGCTGCTGTGCTGTTCAACCAGCACCTTGCAGTGGGGATGGAATACCGGCAAAAGCCAGATAACCTTGGCTTGGGGGAAGATGATTGGCGCGATGTGTTTGTCGCGTGGTTTCCCAATAAACACATCAGTGTTACAGCTGCATACGTACAACTTGGCTCGATTGCCACAGTGGCTGATCAAGACGGTTGGTACTTATCAATTACGGGGTATTACTAAATGATGATGAGTCTTCGAAAACTGTATACCGGCGCTTGGATGTTAACACTATGCGGTTGTGCATCGAGCGCACCCAACGACACCCTGTATGATGCTTTAGGCGCTCAGCAAGGGGTCGCGAGTATCACCGACTCTTTTATAAAGCATATCGCCAAAGATGAGGCCATTTTTCCTTATTTTGCTAAATCAAGTGTCAGTCACTTTCGCCAAGGGTTTCAAACGCACATATGTGACATCAGCGGCGGCCCATGCGAATACACCGGCGATACCATGGAGGATATTCACACGGGTATGAAGATCAATGAGGCAGATTTTAACCGCGTTGTTGAGCTGTTGATTATGGCACTAGAAGATAACGGTATTGATTACCCAACCCAAAACCGATTGCTGAAGTTATTGGCGCCGATGCGCTCTGACGTGATTAAGATATAAAAAAGCCCCAAACATGGGGCGTTTCTAAATCGTTATAGGGGATAGATTATTTAGCCAGATACTGCCCTAGAGCGATGAAAAAAGGCACCGCAAACAATACGTTGAAGGGGAATGTAATCCCCAGCGAGGCGGTGATAGACATGCCAGCGTTGGCTTCGGGTAAACTTTCTTTCATCGCTGCTGGCACTGCGATATAAGAGCAACTTGCACCCAATACCGCCATCAAAGCAATGCCACCAGCACTTAAACCTAGTAGCAGTGCGAGGCCCGTACCTGCCAATCCGCCAATCATAGGCATTAGAATGCCGAAGCTGATAAGGAACATGCTGTTTTTCTTAAGCGTCGACAGTTGCTCACCTGCAACCAGTCCCATTTTTAGTAAGAACAGCGCGAGGATGCCAGAGAATAGCTCAATGAACAGAGGTGATAGCTTTTGTACACTTGCACCGCCAAAGTAACCAATAACCAAACTGCCTAACATCAACAAAATGCTTTGATTGGCAATCAGTTCTTTTTTGATGAAATGACCATTAATTTGTTTGAAGCTGCCACGGGCAAGCACTAAGCCTACGACGATGGCCGGCATCTCAAGTAAGACCACGAATAATGGGAAGTAGGCTTCATAACTAATATCGCTTGCTTCAAGTAAAGCCACAGCGACCGCGTATGTGGCAACGCTCACAGAGCCGTAATGAGCAGCGATTGCGCCAGAGTTAATTCTATCTAGACGACCAAAAAAACGAAGGAGGGGAAAGGCGATAAGTGGCAGTACAAGGCCAAATGCGATAACAGCGACAGACATGCCCAATAGCGCTGGGTCGATGTGTTTTTGCAACGCTATTCCCCCTTTAAGGCCGATAGCTATCATCAAAAACATGCTCAGTGATTTATACAGACCGTCGGGGAAGGAGATTTTAGCCCCGAGTAATTGCGCTACAACACCTAGAATAAAAAACGCAACAACCGCATCTAGGACCATGATTATTTATCTCCTACAGAGTAGTTAATTGTCATGGTTGCCTTATGCTCGGCACGTAGGGCTAGTTTGTTTTTCACTACTTGCGTGAAACTCACCGTACTTAGGCCCGCCGCAATCATAGCAAAGGCATATGAGTGGTAACCAATCATGTGACCAATTGCAGTCATTATCAGTAGCGCCGTGCAGGTGATTGCACAAAATACCAAATCGCGGTTGATCATGAATATCTCCTCAAGATTTTCACCCAGTTTACATTTATTTGTTTATAGATAAAAATAGATATAATTGTTTTTTAAGTTAGATAAAAATCTAATTATTGATTTAGGTGAAATAATGGCATCACGTTTACACGCCCATATAGGTACCTTTAGACAGCTAGAAATTCTGCTTGCTGTGTATGATGGCGGCAGTGTGAAAGCGGCATCAGAGGCATTGTTTTTGACCCAGCCAACGGTGTCGATGCAGCTTAAAAAACTCAGTGAGGCGATTGGGTTGCCCTTATATCAACAGGTGGGGCGACGCCTGCATTTTACCGACGCGGGTCTGGCGACCATCAAAACAGCGCGACAAATATTGAATAGTTGCGAGGAGTTAGACATGCATTTGTCAAACTTACGTGGGTTAAAGTCAGGGACATTGCGCTTGGCTTGTGCAACGACTGCAAAGTACTTTATTCCGCATTTACTCGGACCATTTTGCGAGCGTTATCCGGGGATTGATATTCAGTTTACAGTAGCTAACCGCCAGCAAGTGATAGAGCGTATGGAACAAGGTTTGGATGACTTCTATGTGTTCAGTCATTTGCCACAAGGGCTTGGTTTAGAGGTTATTGAGTTTTTGTCTAATGATTTGGTTGCTATCGCTCATGCCGATCACCCGTTAACTCAGCAACACAGCGTCAGTTTAGAGGAGTTTTGCCAACACGATTTCTTAATTCGTGAAAAGGGGTCGGGCACGCGTTTTGCCACTGAAGCATTTTTCCAAGAAAAGGGGATCACGCCAAATGTAAAAATGACGATCGCCAGTAACGAGGCAATTATTCATTGTGTGTTATCTCGCTTAGGTGTTTCTATTTTGTCTGCGCACACCCTTGCATTTGGTGAGATTTACGGTGTGAAAGTGATCAATGTGGACGCACTACCAATTCAAACCAAATGGTCATTCTCTTGGCTTCAGGGGAAAGCGTTGTCACCTTTGGCGCAAGAGTTTTTGGAATATGTAGAAACAGAAGGCCGGCAAATGATGAAGCAGGCTTTGCATACGATGCAACCCAATTGATGGTGTGTTGGTGTAATCATCTGTAGTACCCAAGGCGTTGATTTTTTCCATATCAGGGTCAATGCTTACGTTTTGTCGCCACTGTATCAACACTATTTTAAATGACCCATATGGTGTTGAAGGTGTCTGTGAACAAGGAGTCACAGATGATGCTTACAATCAGTCAGTCTGTGGGTATAAATGGCGTGAACACGCCAATAGACGTAAAGTCTGTGCAACGTGCGCTCAATGCATTAGGTAGTAGTCCTCAGTCGGATGTGGATGGCTCTTTAGGCTCGCATCCGGAGTTATCGAACACTGTTGCTGCAATAAAGCATTTTCAACGTGCAGTTGTTGCAATGCGCACTCCTGATGGGCGAATAGATGTGAATGGTCGCACGCACAAATGCATCAATGAGAAAATGCAAGAAAGCGTGCCATCGCCCATGTATACGCTCCCCCCTGTGCAGCACGCACAACCCATAAACGATGCTGATTTTATTCACATCGCAACCTTATTAGGCTGTGAGGTGGCAACAATTAAAGCCGTCGCAAAAGTGGAGAGTGCATCAGGCGCATTTTTGCCCGATGGTCGCCCTAAAATTCTGTTTGAGGCCCATATTTTTTCTAAGCACACTCAACATGCATTTGACCACAGCCATCCAAGTATTTCGTGTGCTACGTGGAATAAGCAATTGTATGTCGGGGGCGAGGGAGAGTATCAACGTCTTAATTTGGCGATGACGTTAGATGCGGATGCCGCGCTGAGCTCTGCATCTTGGGGAATGTTTCAAATAATGGGCTTTAACTATCTGGCATGTGGTTATCCACATGTGCGTGCATTTGTAGCAGCAATGTTTGCCTCTCAACTCGCTCACTTGCAGGCATTTGCGGCATTTTTACAATCCCAGCACCTCGATACTCTGCTTCAAGCTAAGGATTGGCGCGCGTTTGCCGCAGGATATAACGGCCCCAGTTATGCGCAAAATAAGTACGATGAAAAACTAGCAAACGCATACAAACAATTTACCTAATCCATGTACGGGTTTTGATACCACTCGTTTCTCATCTCACAATTGTAGTGGCAGCAAAAGCCATCAGAGTCCTTGATATTAGATATAAATCTATTGCTTTTAGCATTGCACAAACCTGCATTTGGCCTAAATTTAATAAACAGGCTCGCTTTTTTTGCTGTATCAAGGCGTTACGCCTACAGGGTAGTAGCATTTTGGCAAAGGGCATTTATGAGAAGAACCGACACCACGTTATTGGAACAAATGCAGATCAGCGATGTTGATATTGCAAGTCGTAAGGAGTTGTTGGGACTCACTGACGAATGTTTTAAGCTGCTTGGTAATCAGCGTTTTTTAATAGAAGAAAAAGTCGACGATGTAGTTGACGAATTCTATGTTAGACAAACCGAAATTGATGAAATCTCTTTGCTTATCGGTGATGCGGACACGCTCACACGCCTTCGTAATGCACAAAAAAAATATGTTATCGATTTGTTCGCGGGCACGTACGACAGTGAGTACGTAAATAACCGTTTGCGTATCGGTATGGTGCACAAGCGCATTGGTGTAGAGCCTAAACTTTACCTCTCTGCTGTTCGCTCACTAAAGCAACTCGTCACCGAAGTACTGCGCGAGAACATAGCGCAAGAAAACGTGCTTACAGATACCTTACTAGCCCTAGATAACTTGTTTTATTTTGACACCACCTTGGTTTTTGATACCTATATCAGTAGCTTGGTCGGTGAAATTGAAACGGCAAAAAGAAAAACAGAAGCGTATGCCGAGAGTTTGGAACAAAAAGTTGCAGAGCGTACCAAGCAGTTGGAAGAACTTGCAAAGCAAGACCCCATTACTGGGCTTTACAATCAAAGGGCTATGCGTGATGTCTTAAAACGAGAAATAGCGATGTTGAAACGCCATGATAATGCGCTGTCGTTAATCTATTTCGATGTTGATAATTTTAAAGACGTCAATGACCGTCAAGGTCATATCAAAGGCGATGAGGTGTTGAAGCATCTATCGCAAATTATGCTCTCGTCGCTGCGCGAAGTTGATGTTCCATGCCGTTACGGGGGGGATGAATTTTGTATCATCTTACCTGATTGTGATACTCAAAATGCCTACCGCATCTGCGAGCGTATTATCGGCAAATTCACCAATATGTACAAAGACTTATCATTGAGTGTTGGTATCGTTGAAGCCAACAAAGATTCTGGGGCCGACATTGATAACCTCATAAAAGAAGCAGACAAGAAAATGTATGAGGCGAAGAAGTACGAGGGTTCAAAAATTTGTGTTTAACGCCGCGCTTATGCCTTTTATGTAAGACATAAGCGGGTTTGGTCACTCATCGGCGTTAAATATATTCTTTAATTTCGTCAAAGATACCTGCATCATCAATCGTTGATGGGATCTGCAAAGGTTCACCATCAATGAGCTGGCGTAGGTTTTTACGCAAAATTTTACCCGAACGTGTTTTTGGTAGCCTTGGCACACAGACAACTTCTTTCATGCAAGCAATGGCGCCTATTTTTGCGCGTACATCGGCTTTGAGCTCAGTAGTCACTGCCTCACACTCACCGTGATAATCGTCTTTTAGGACCACCATAGCCATAGGTACTTGGCCTTTGAGCGCGTCATTTATAGCAAATACAGCACACTCAGCCACCGCGTGGTGCGCAGCCACGATTTCCTCCATTTCACCGGTGGAAAGGCGGTGACCCGCAACATTTATCACGTCATCAGTGCGGCCCATAATAAAGAGGTAACCGTCTTCATCAATATAGCCACCGTCGCCGCTGAGGTAATAACCAGGGTACTGGCTTAGATAGCCCGATTTGAAGCGTTGTTCGTTATTCCAAATAGTAGGTAAACAACCAGGCGGAAGTGGTAACTTAATGACTACTGCGCCTTGTTCATTAGCCTGACATGGCTCGCCGTGAACATCTAAAACACGTACGTCAAACCCCGGCGTTGGCACGGTTGCGCTTCCAGCTTTACTCGGCAGGTGCTCAATACCTATAGGATTACATGCAATGGCCCAGCCTGTTTCTGTTTGCCACCAATGATCTAACACGGGTAATTGTGTTTTCTCTTTTAACCACTCATAGGTTGGCGGATCGAGTCGCTCTCCAGCCAAGAAAAGGCGCTTGAGGCTGCTGGTATCAAACTGTTTGAACCCAGCACCATGGGGGTCTTCTTTCTTGATTGCTCGAAAAGCAGTGGGGGCACTGAACAAGGCGGTCACTTTATATTCTTCTACCACACGCCAAAATGCGCTTGCATCAGGGGTTCGAACGGGTTTGCCTTCAAATAATATAGTGGTGCAGCGATACATGAGCGGAGCATACACGATATAGGAATGGCCAACGACCCAGCCGATATCTGAGGCGGCCCAAAACACCTCGCCGGGTTTCATGCCATATACGGTGTCCATCGAGTAATGCATGGCCACAGCGTGACCCGCGTTTTCGCGTAACACGCCTTTGGGTGTGCCCGTGGTGCCAGATGTGTAAAGGATATAAAGCGGGTCGTCCCCCTTCACTGCAGTAGGTCCGACTGCTTGGGCGCTTTGGAGCGCTTGCTGCCAGTCTAAATCACGCTGTTGCGTCATTGGCGCATGGGCTTGCTCTCGTTGATAAATAACACAGTGCTCTACCTTGTGCGCAGCCTGCTCTAGCGCTTCATCAAGTAAGGGCTTGTAATGTATTACTCGGTCTATTTCTAGTCCGCACGAAGCACTGAGCACCACTTTGGGAGTGGCATCATCTATTCGCACTGCCAGTTCATGGGCTGCAAAACCACCGAACACCACTGAATGTATCGCGCCTAAGCGTGCGCAGGCGAGCATACCAATCACCGCCTGTGGGATCATTGGCATATAAATAACAACACGATCACCTTTATCAACGCCCAACCCCTGCAACACGCCAGCAAACTTTGACACCTCATCTAATAGCTGGTGGTAGGTAAAGGTTTGCTTAGTCTGTGTAACTGGTGAGTCATAGATAAGAGCAAGCTGTTCACCATAGCCACTGTCAACATGCTGGTCTAGCGCTAGGTAGCTAGTATTAAGCTCGGCATCGGCAAACCAGTGGTAGAGCCCGTGTTGGTCTTGATGATATGCATTTTGCGGTGAATTAAACCAGGCAATGCGTTTGGCTTGTTGCATCCAAAATTGCGCGGGGTCATGAGCAAAAGCATCATAGTGTTGTTGGTACAGGCCTGACATTTCAGCTCCTAAGAAAAATGTGAGAGATCTTATAAAAAGTAAGTGAATAAATGGGAGCTAACTATGAGACCTTGGTCGATAATAGACAAAAGAATAAGGGGCCTGATGGCCCCAAAAAATTAATTGATTCTACTTTTTATAGCGTTCGAACCATGCGAGGGTGTGCTCTATTTTTGCGATCATTCTTGAAGGCCTTCCCGCTATACCATGAGGTGAACCCGGAACGCGGATCAGCACCGTATCAACCTGTTGTAATTTAAGGGCTTGGTAAAATTGCTCAGACTCTGAAATGGGCGTTCTGCGGTCTTGCTCACCGGTCATGATCATGGCTGGCGTGGTGACATTCCCCACTAACGATAACGGTGAGCGCTTCCAGTAATGATCTAAATGCTCCCACGGTTTACCCGGAAACTGGTTACGGATTTGTCCGAGGTAGCTGTCAGCAGTGAGTACTTTACTCAGCCAGTTGATAACAGGTTTAGTAATGGCCGCGGCATTAAAGCGATCGGTTAGGCCAATGGCATAGGCAGTAGCAATACCGCCTGCAGAGCCACCGGCGATAAAGAGGTTGTTACTATCTATAAAGCCTTTTTCAATGAGTGCATCGACTCCTGAGTTATGGTCGGCAAAATCTTCCTCGGACGAGTACTTGCCATCAAGCAGTAGCGCGAAGTCTGTACCATAGCTTGTCGAGCCTCGGTAGTTCATGTACATCACCACATAGCCTTGTGCCGCGTAACGTTGCAGCTCGGCAGTAAAATGAGGTCCATAGGCTAAATGAGGCCCACCATGGATTTCAACGATAAGCGGGTACTTCTTATTGTCATCAAAATCCGGTGGAGTGATGTACCAGCCTTGGATTGACTGGCCGTCAAACTGTGACTTCACTGTGAACTCATGCACCTCACCAAGGGTTTTATGGCCAAGAATGTCTTCGTTAATGGCACTGACTACGCGGGATTTACCTTTGTTGAGCATAGCAAGCTCAGCAGGGCGTTCACTTGAACCGTGGGTGTATGCAATGGCGCCACTTTTAGCCATAGTAAATTGACCGCTGATGTATGGGCGACCCAATGTGGTGCCTGATAGCGCATCGCTCAGCTCAGATACTTTGCCTTTGTGGGTCATGGTAGCCAGCTTTCGCCTTCCGAAGTCATCGTATTGCACCACGAAATCGCCTTTTCCTGTCCATGCATAATCGCTAATGGAGCGATCTAAGTTAGCACCGATCACCTTGGTGTTACCCGAGTTCAAATCTAGTAGCGTTAACTGTGAATTGACGTAAGGCACTGGTTCATTGCCGCGAGAGATAAATGCCAAGGACTCCCCATCTTTGGAGAACGTTGCTTTGTATTCGCGTCCGGGTAATTGAGTAAGTTGTGTTTGTTCACCTGTTTTTAGGTTAACGGTAAATAAGTCCGCCTCAGTGGTGCGGTATTCCCACTGTGGATGTTGATCGCTAGAGAACACCACCGCTTGAGAATCTGGGCTCCATGATAATGGTCCAGTGTGCTGATATTCACCGTGAGTGAGTGCTCTGGCTGCACCGCCATCTGCTGGAACCACAAAGATGTGAGAAAAACTAGGCTCTAAGAACCCTCGACCATCTGCTTGATATCGCGCTTTTTCGATTACTTTAACCGGCTCAGACCAGGTTGCTCCCTTGGGCTTGCTGGGCATTTTCACTGACTTCACATAATCAGATTTTCCCTCGGGGACATTCATTGTAAAAGCCAATTGCGTGCCATCGGGTGACCAAGTGAGGTTACTAATCGATTTGGGTAACTGTGTCAGCAATGCTGATTTATTTTGCTCAAGCCATAACATATGGAGCTGGCTAGAGCCACTGCGGTCACTGACAAAGGCGATGCGACTGCCATCATTAGACCAGCGAGCAGAAGAATAGCTGTGTTCATCGGCAAATAAGGGAACATGCGCATCTTTTTTTACATCATATAACCACAGCGAACGTTTGCTCTTATCGCTCATAATGTCGTAACTAGCGCGCAGGTATATGACCTTGGAGCCGTCAGGGCTGATTTGTGGGTCATTGACATATTCCAATGAAAAAATGTCCTCGGACATGAATTTGGCTTGTGTGTTAGCATTGATGGCTGTAGCACTACACAGTGCTGCGAGTGCCAAAGAAATACGAAGTTTGGACATAAGCTATTCTTCTTTTTGGGTAAAAACTCATCCTAGAAAGGAGTGTTCGCGCTTTCAAGCGAGAGTCGACCAAGTGCACGATTTCGCAGACCAAAGCGATTACTTGAGCTGTTTGCTTAATAGACAGCTTCTGTGCCGACTAAGGGAGTGTGAGGTAAAACAATGAAACGGGTAATAGTCAGCGACATTTTTGGATATACAGACGCATTACAACAATTGGCTGATGGACTCGATGCGCAACTCATTATTGATCCCTATGATGGTAAATGTCAGCACTTTGCCAATGAGCAATGTGCCTATCAGTGTTTCAGTGAACACATGAGCATTCAACGTTACAGTGAAAAGATTGCACAGAGCTTAATGGCGGTTCAGCAGCCCGTCTCGCTGTTGGGATTCAGTGCGGGGGCGAGTGCAATTTGGCAGTATGTGTGTGATATGCCGCACACAGACCTGCCAATGATTTCGGGAGCTTTGCTTTTTTATCCAGGTCAAATCAGATACCTACTTGATAAGCAACCTCAGGTCACTACCAATATCATATTTGCTCACACAGAGCGTCATTTTAACGTCAGTGAGGTGATGGCCACACTCGATACAAAAAAGCAGACCGAGGTGCACAGTGTACAGGCGCTACATGGGTTTATGAATCCACACTCAGATAATTTTGATAAGCAGGTTTATGATACTGTGATGCATGGGTTAAAGGCGATACCAAGTAATGCGTGCTTATCGTTGTTTAGCTGGTAGGTTTTTGTTTTAGCTGGTATTTTTCTAACATGATGCGCATTACATCACGCCACGTGATGATACCCACTGGCGCGCGCTGCTCATCGATAATTGGCACACAGGAGATGCGGTGTTGATTGAATAGGGTTACCACGTCAATTAGCTTAGCTTGGGTGGTAAGTGAGATAGGGGAGTGGCTCATCACTTGGCTGACGCGTTTATTGAGCGTTGCCCTATCTGCTGGCGTTGCGGATGCTTTACCTACGTTGGGGCTTATAGCCTTGAGAAAGTCTCTGTCTGATACCACGCCGGTAAGTACATTTTGCTCAGTCACTAAAATATGGTGGAACTGGGTGCGTTTAAAAATATCGCTAACCACACGTAACGTGTCGTCTGGGCCGCAAGTAACGACCGGGGAGCTCATGATGTCACTCAGCTTCATGTTATCTCGTCGTGTATCAATAAATATGGAGTAACTACATAGAGTTATAAGTCATATATGGGAAATTGCCAGCTTCATACAACAATGCAGTGGTAAATACATGCCGCAATCAAAATGGTGAAACACAAAGAGTATGTGTTTGATAATCGCAAGTGAGAGGCTGTGAAGTACCAACAACACTCTCAATTAGCTTAACGCAACGCGGGTTTGCGCATCACTCGATTCAACCAGCCGGTTACGACCATTTTGCTTGGCAATGTACAAGCCTTTATCAGCCTGCATCAACATATGTTTGATGTCGCCTTTGGCAAAAGGCTGGCAATTCACGCCAATGCTGATGCTCAACGCGATTGTGTCGCCTCGCCAATGAAAGGTATTGTCACAAATACTCGTGCGAAGACGTTGTCCGACTCGTATGGCGGTTTCGTGGTCGGTATTGGCAAGCAGTACCGCAAATTCTTCACCGCCGATACGGGCCGCGATGTCGGAACTGCGTACTTGTTGCGCAATATTTTTACTGACCCATTTGAGCGCAGCATCACCAGCATCATGGCCATATTGGTCATTTACTAGTTTGAAGAAATCAACATCAATCATCATCACTGCAATAGGGTGTTGCTTCTCGATACATTCATTGATGCGCTGCTCTCCAAAAGTAAAAAAGGCACGTCGATTGTATAAATTGGTCAGCGCATCAAAATTAGCGAGGTTTATCAAGGTTTCTTCTGAGCGTACAAAGTAAAGCATGGGGAAAACCATTGCAGTGCAGGTGCTTAGCACCAAGTGAATCGTTAAAATAATGTGTAATACATAACTGGATTGAACAGTAGTGCCTTGGTCATACATACTGATTAAATAGCTAGTTTGCATAAGCATTAATACACTGTGCAGAGCAAAAAGCGCCCCTAAAATGAGAATGTATATGTTTGAGTTAGCGCGTGCTTTATGCAACTGATAGGAAGTAACGGCAAACACCGAAGTGACTACTAAACTGGTGAAAATTTGCGAGAGTTCAAGGTAAGGCGACAACAGCACCAAGGCAAATGCACATGTCAATACAAAACCTTTGAGTGAACTTGCGTGCTGTTCTGGGCGAATGTGCCAAAGTACACCATACAAGGCAAGCGTGGGAGCGCTAATGATCAACAGATCAGCAAAGCTATAGGTCAATAGAGGCCAATCAATGAATACGCGCATGCTGGCGGTAACCTCGGCCAGCGAAAAGACTAAACAAGATAACCCCCAATACAAAAAGCTGCGTTGTCGTCGCTGGGAGTATATCGACAACAAAAAACACCCTATAAAGCAATTTAAGAGTGTGGATACCCCTATTACGGTAGGCAAATGAATCATGTAGTAATGGCCTTTATCACGTTGACTTCATTGTAGTTGAGGGGCTACGAACTGCAATCTTATAGGCAATCGCGATAATTGTTAAAAAGTGGTCATAATTGCGTAAATGTAGTGGTTTATCTAATTTGCATTCGTTCTATTTTTAATTAACTGTCTGATTATAAAGTGTATTTAATGTTGGTGTGGATGTTGCTATGTTTATATCGACCAAATAGAGGAGAAAGATGATGGCTGTGGCAGCAAAGGACCGACCGTTAGAAGTTGTAAAAGAAGAAGTAATAGACCAACTAATATTAAATTACAGTCACGGTGAGCTATCAAGTGATGCATTTGAGCGCCGTTTGGACAGCGCTTATGAATGTGATGACCAGCAGCAGTTAGTCGCGCTGGTGGCCGATTTACCACTGCAATCGGACCCGCGTTACCAAAGTGAAAAAGCAGCACGATTGCGCCCGCAGTACACGCAAAGTTCGCAAGATGACAAAGATTTGAGTATTACCACGGTACTGAGTTCAGATCATCGTAGTGGGGATTGGGTTGTGCCACAAGTCATTCATCTTAAAAACGTACTTGGAAGCGCGGAGTTGGACTTTAGCAATGCTATCTTCACTCACCCGGAAGTGCATGTGCACTTAAATTGTCTTTTGGGCAGTAATGAGATATTTGTTCCACACAATGTGGATGTGCTCACACAGACAACAAATATCATAGGCTCAGTAACCAACAAACGTGTGTCGCTTGGTCCACGTACAACAGACACACAACGCCCGAAGATTATCATCCACGGTCGTGTGGTTTTAGGTAGCCTTGAGATAAGTGTGAAGCGCACAATGAAAGAAAAACTCAAAACGTTTGCGCAGAGTATGCGAGCGTTGTTTGACGATGGCTCACACGACCACGACCACAACAAGTATTACTAGGGCGTGTTCATCTTTGCTTTTGACACAATTCATACGTCAAAGGTTAACGTGTTTTAAGTATTCAGTAGGTAAAAATGGCGATGTGGTATTATGCTCATCGCCGTTTTTTATTGTCCACGGGTAATATGCTCACTTCATGGCAACAGTAGGTTACAATGGCATTTTTAATTAAAGATGTTGCTGCGAATGAGCGCCCTTGAGAAAATTTTTGTTATCGGCTTACCACGAACAGGCACTACGAGTGTCTGTGTTGCAGCGCTCGAGGGCGGATATAAAACGGCTCATACGGCTTACACTCAAGCGTGCTTTGAGCAAGCACAATTTATTGCCGACACCCCATGTTTTAGTCATTACCACTATTTAGCGAAGCGCTATCCTAAGAGTAAATTTGTTTTACTGCGTCGAGATGAACAAGCGTGGCTTGGCTCTATCACACGCTTGTTGGCGCGTATGCACAAGAACCTGTTGTGTGAGCAAGGTGGTTTTAGCCCTTTATTAAAGCAAAGTTATCAGCGGGTTTTTGCTCCTTTAAATGAACATAGCATTGCTGATGAAGCGCATTTATTGATGTGTTATCAGCGTCATTATGACGAGGTTATGGCTTTGTTTTCAGATCAGCCCCAGCGCTTGCTGGCAATTGATGTAAGTTGTGCTGAAGATTATCACCGCTTTTGCGAATTCCTTGGTATTGAAAACTCAGGGCAGGGCTTTGCTCATCTGAACAAAGGGAATAAGGTCATGGCGTGGAAGGACGTTCAACACCCATTAAAGGTGCAATCAACACGCAATGGTAAAGTGGATAATCTCGATAGCTGGTGGCAAAACTAGCATCTGCGACTGTGTGTAAGTACAATGGCGGCAATTTCAGTATCAAGTGATTCTTATGTTCGAATTAGCATTTCAAACTCCAAAAGAGTGGACCGAGGCAGTCCTCGCTGACTTTAATACCTTTTTACAAGACCATGCCGCAGCTGAAAAAAAAGCCTCTGGTATGGCGTTATCTATGCTGTCGCATTATCCAGATAAACGTAAACTGGTTAAGGCGATGACTGATTTAGCCTTAGAAGAAATGATTCATTTCAAACAAGTGGTTAAGTTATTAACAGAGCGTGACGTGAATCTTGGCGACGACAAAAAAGACGCGTATGTGAACCAGTTACGCGGTATGTTTCGCCACGGTAAAGAAGTGTTCATGCTCGATAGATTGTTAGTTGCGGCAGTGATTGAGGCACGCGGACATGAGCGTTTTGCATTAATAGCCGAGGCGCTACCAGCGGGTAAAGACAAAGAGTTTTACACGGCTATCGCAAAGTCAGAAGAAAAGCATAAGAATCTATTTGTTGAACTTGCATATGAATATTTCGACAAAGCCGAAGTGGATGCGCGCTTAGCAGAAGTCATTAAACGAGAGGCGCAAATTTGTGCCTCGTTGCCAAATAGAGCGGCGTTGCACTAATTACTGAGGATTTAACTCACACACAAAAAAGGCTGGAATATCCAGCCTTTTATATTCATCTAACCTGACTCACCTTGCTTTTGTAGACTGCGCATCTTAAAGCCTAACCAACACAAGATAATGCCAAAGATAAAGGCATAAATGGCAACTAGCCACAGTACCGCGAGGATCCCTTGACCGGGGTTAAACATCAAATAGCCGCCAAAGACAACAGAAATTATCCCGCTGATTAACACTAGCATGGTGCCATCAAGGTACTTTGACAGCTTGATGGCCGCAACAATTTCCATAACGCCAATGGCGACTGCCCAAAAGGCAATTAAATAGAGCATTACCATAGCAGTCAGTTGTGGCATGGCAACGGTAACAATGGCCGCAATGATACCCAAAGCACCCGCAATCAAGGTCAGATACCAATAGGGTGAGCTATCCTTTTGCTTTAATGCCAACCAGACTCGCGATACGCCATCGAACATAAAAAAGGCAGCGAAAATAGCGATTAAAGCGCCAAGAGTTGCTTGCGGTAGTAACCATGTCACAGCGCTAAATATCAGCGCTGCAACTCCTTGCATCATAAATACCGGCCAATAAAGGGGTAAATGGGTGTTGGGTGTCATGTTTTTAATCTCTACAGGGTGTTTTTATAAACTTGTCCCTCTTTCATGACAAAGTCAACACTTTCGAGCACAGTGATGTCCTCAAGTGGGTTACCTTCAACGGCAATTAAGTCAGCCGCAAAACCTTGCTTTATCTGGCCTAATGAATCTTCAACGCGCAATAATTTTGCTGAATTGATGGTCGCGCTTTGCAGCGCTTGCAATGGCGTCATGCCAAATTCAACCATGCGTGAGAACTGTTTTGCATTGTCGCCATGAGGATAAATTGCAGCATCAGTACCAAAGACCATGTTCGCGCCTGCTTTTACAGCACGACTAAAACTGTCGCGCTGGCGCTTTGATACTTGTCGCTCTTTATCGAGGTTTTCTTGCGCCACGCCATTTTGTTCGCCAAAGGTCAGGGTGTACTCCGTGTTGTAGATATCCATAGAGAGCCAAGTGCCATATTTCTTTGCCATCTTGATGCCTTCATCATCAATAAATGACACATGCTCAACACTATCTACTCCCGCTAAGATAGCCGCTTTGATGCCGCTGGTGCCGTGAGCATGAGCGGCCACAGTTAAGCCGCGCATATGCGCTTCTTCGACCAGGGCATTCATCTCTTCTTGCGAATATTGTTGTATGCCCACTTTAGTGCCTTTGGAAAATACCCCTCCAGTTGCACAGAACTTGATTACATTGGCACCATATTTGATATTTTCACGCACCTTCGCACGCACAGCCCATGGACCATCGGCTACGCCCTCTGCGCGATAATTAAGCTCTGGTGGTACGCGGTTATTATCGCAGTGCCCGCCAGTAACACCCAGCGATGGGCCAGCAGCCCAAATACGTGGGCCAGGCACATCCCCCGCATTAATACCATCTCTAAGTGCGATAACGCTGTAGCCTGTTGCGCCAACATTACGTAATGTCGTGAAGCCTGCTAACAAGGTTTTATGGGCAAAATAGGCTGCTTTAATCGCTTTGCGTGGCGCTGAGTGTGTGAAGCGCTCCGAGCGTGGCACTGTGGGGTCAGAAGTGAGATGCACGTGCATATCCATCAGCCCTGGTAGTAATGTTTTGCTCCCTAAATCAATGACTACATCTTGTGCTGAGATACTGGTAGGCAATTGCTTATCTAATGCGGTGATCACGCCATTATCGACAGTAACAACAACATCCTTGACGATGTTTCCCGTTTTCACATCGAGCATCTGTTGGGCTTTGACATAGGTGGCACTCATTGCCGGTGTACAGAGCGCGAGCAGTGCGCAACTAATAACAGAATAGGCAGGCTTGAACATAACGTTCCTTGATTAAATAAGTTGAGCATTCAATCTAGCAAGTGTCTGCTTTAGTGGCAATTTTACGCGATAAAGAGTGCTCTTTTTAAGCTAACTAGCTATGCTAGGTAGTGTCCCTAAAAACAACAAATGGAAACCAAACATGCGCGTCACCGTGTGGATCTTATGCCTTATCTTTGCAGGTTCTGCTTTCGCTACAGCTCAAGTAACCGTTAAGGATCTGCTCAATAGTGAGGAAGAGCAACAGACTCAAACCAAGCAAGTTGCCGATAGTAGTACAATAGATGATGCTATGCCCATCGATGAATTTAATCGAGGCACGCCGCGCAGCACCATGCAGTCTTATCTCAACGCAGCAAGGGTGCAAGATTTTGCATTGGCCAGTAACTACCTTGATTATCGCAACGTAAACGACGCAGTGCGAGAGGTCGGCGAAGAGCAGCTTGCTGAGATTCTGTTTTTAGTGCTCAACCGCACTCTATGGGTGGACTTAGAGCAATTAAGTGCGCACCCCAAAGGTAAAAATGAGGAGTTTTTGCCTAGCTATCGTGATTTGGTTGGGGAAATAAAAACATCCCAAGGGCCGGTGCAAATTTTATTGCAACGTGTGCCCGGTGATAAAGCCAACAATTATATCTGGAAGATATCCAACGCCACTGTTAATAATCTGCTGTTGCTGCGCGATGAATACGAATACTCTCAGGCAGGGAAATGGTTGTATAAACACCTACCTGATGGCAGCTTGCTTGGTGTTAAGCTGTGGCAATGGGTATATTACAGCGCCAATTTTGTGTTGTTTGTGTTTGTCGCCTTTATCATTACACAACTGGCTGTACGTATCTTTTCACAATTTAAACCGGACCTAAGTCAAGAATTCAAAACCTTGATAGGCGGCCCCGCATGTTTGCTGCTAGGGGTGATTTTAGCGCGTTATTTTGCCTCGGACGCCAACTCGACACTGGCAAGCAAAGCCTTGTTTGAGGGCGCAACACTCTTGATTATTGCCTGGACATGGTTTGCCGTACGCTTTGTTGATGTGGTGCGTTATCGTTATGGTATTGCGCTGCAAAAGCGCGGTAATGATCAAGCTGTTTATCTCCTTCGCCCCTTGGCAAATGTAGTAAAAATCAGTGTGGTTATTTTTGCTTCGTTCATGTGGCTGGAAAATCTTGGCTTTAGCGTTACAACCCTACTTGCGGGCCTAGGTATTGGTGGTTTAGCGGTTGCTCTGGCAGCGCAAAAGTCAGTTGAAAACATTATTGGTGCTATTACTTTGTACTCGTCAGCACCGGTGAAAATAGGGCAGTTATGCCGTTTTGGCGACCAGCTTGGTACGGTAGAAGAGATTGGTTTGCGGGCAACGCGTATTCGTACACTTAATCGCTCTGTGATTCATGTTCCTAATGCGCGTTTCGTTGATATGGAGTTGGAAAATATTTCTGAGAGAGAACGTATTGCCTATCGACCTGAATGTGTATTTGACTCCAATACCACATCACAGCAAGTTGCACAGTTCCAAACCCAGTTCAAATCTTTGTTGCAAAGCCAAGATGACTTTAGTGACTCGCCTTGTCGTGTGCGCTTTGTTGGTTTTGTGCCTCGAGGCTTACATATTGATGTACTTGGCTATCTCGAAACGACGGACTTTAACACTTATGTGGCTCGCAACGATGAACTCAATTTGGCGATGTTGGCACTGATAGAAAAACTAGGGATAAAGTTAGCTGCCCCAGAACATTATTAGGGCATGTTGTTATTTATGGTTTGATTTGAACAAAATTCATATCTAAAAGGTCAACACGTTCTCATCTAATGTTTAAAAAACAAGCAAAAAATATTTAAAGTTCCTAAAATTGAGAGTGTTATTTTCTTTAGTTAGGTCTATATTTCAAAATGGTATAGAAAAAAAAGTGGTTGTTTTTATACCAAAGGACAAATGTCCTTAGTTGCGCTTAAAATGCATAATATTTCTCAATCATGCTGTTAAATGAAGTGAAATGTTGCAAAAAAATGACATAAAAATGAAGAAAATGCCGTTTTAAATGCTATACTTCGCCACCGTAATGCTCAGCCTTTTATTTGTGCTTGTACTCTCAAATTTAAGGTCCGCGTGGATACGCGAAAAATTGAGCATTCTGCCAGGTGATAGGGCGCTACATATCTACCGTTGAACAAAAGAGTACAATTTAAGGGTTAAATCCGACATGAAAGCGATGAAACGTACTGCGATTGCTAACTTAATTAAAGCAACGCTGTTCTCTGCTGCTGCAGGTACTGCATTCACATCTACCGCTGCTGAACAACAAGGTCCAGCCGCGAAAGACAACTCTCTTGAAGTAATTCAAATCACTGCTCGTAAACGTGTTGAAAACGCACAGGAAGTTCCTGTTGCTGCTTCTGCTGTACAGGGCGACAACCTAGAAGCATACAGCTCAGCTGGTATGGACATCCGTTTCTTAAACGCGAAAATTCCAAGCTTGACTGTTGAGTCTTCATTTGGTCGTACTTTCCCACGTTTTTATGTACGTGGCCTAGGTAACGCCGATTTCGATTTGAACGCGTCACAGCCTGTTTCATTAGTAGTAGACGACGTTGTACAAGAGAGCCCGATTCTTAAAGGCTTCCCTGTATTTGACGTTGCTCGCATCGAAGTATTACGTGGCCCACAAGGCACGTTATTCGGTCGTAACACACCAGCTGGTTTGGTAAAAATTGACTCAGCTCGTCCTACTCAAGAGCTAGAGGGCTACGCAGCTGCTTCATACGGTTCATTTAACTCAATCGATTTTGAAGGTGCACTAAGCACAGGTCTTACGGACAACCTATCTGCACGTGTTTCTGTACTTCGCCAACAACGCGATAACTACATTGATAACCGCGCACCAAACAACTTCATCGATGACGCCACAGGTGGTTATCAAGAAACTGCAGCACGTGTTCAGTTCTTATATGAGCAAGACGCATTCAGCGCATTATTCAACTACCACACACGTGACCTAAATGGTAAGCCAATCGTATTCCATGCAAATGCGATTGAGTCAGGCACTAACAACCCTCGTCCGGGTTTTGATCCTGAAGTGACTTACCACGACACAATTCAATTCTCTACTCAAAATGTAGAGAGCCAAGGTGCAAGCTTGACACTTGAGTTTGACCTTGAGAACCACACTTTGACTTCAATCACAGGCTGGGAAAGCGCTGAGATCTTCTCTCGTGCAGACGTAGACGGTGGTTTCGGTTGTGGTAACAACTTTGTTCCTGGTTGCCCTACTGAAGAAATGGGCCCTGGCTTTATCTTCTTGGCGTCTGAAACTGCAGATGCACTGCCAGAGCATGACCAAATCACTCAAGAAATCCGTTTAGCAAGTAACTTTGCTAGCGACTTCAACTACCAAGTTGGTGCTTTCTATTACAGCGAAGAGCAAGTAATTGAAACATACGGTTGGGATGGTCTAGGTTTTGAATTCCCTATCGGTTATGTTCGCCAAGATCAAGATACAACAGCATGGGCTGTGTTCGCATCAGGTGAATATCAAGTAACTGATAAGCTTGAGCTTTCTGCTGGTCTTCGTTACTCAAACGATGAGCGTGATTTCACAGCATCTCGTTTTGCCAACAAAGGCGACACGGTAGCTAACTTGACTAAGTCTGTATCTCCAGATGATAGCCACGTTTCTTGGGACTTAGCGCTTGCGTATAAATACAGCGACGACATTAACTTGTTTGCTCGTGCAGCAAACGGTTTCCGTGCTCCAAGTGTTCAAGGTCGTATTCTATTCGGTGATGAGGTAACAGTTGCTGATTCAGAAACTATCAACTCAATCGAAGCGGGTATTAAATCAGACGTTCTTGATGGCCGTGGTCGTATTAACGCAACCGTATTCTACTATCAAATGGACGATCAACAGCTTACTGCTGTAGGTGGTGACTCAGGTAACTTCGCACGTCTTCTTAATGCTGACAAAACAGTAGGTTACGGTTTAGAAGTAGATACTGAGTGGGTACTAACTGATAACATCGATGCGATGTTCAACTTCAGCTACAACAACACAGAGCTACAAGACAATGACTTGTTCTCACCAGGTTGTTTCGCATGTACAGTGACAGATCCTCTTACTGACCAAGGTTACAGCCTAGACGGTAACAGCCTTCCACACGCACCAGAGTGGATTGCTAACTTCACACTACGTTACACAGCAGAGCTAGGTGACGGTGAGTTCTACGCTTACACTGATTGGTCATACCGTAGCGAAATTGACTTCTTCTTGTACGAGTCAGTTGAGTTTGAAGGTGAAGCGTTATTCGAAGGCGGTCTACGTACTGGTTATAAATGGTACCAAGACGGCAATGAGTTCGAAGTTGCTGCTTTCGCTCGTAACATCACGGATGAGCGTGTATTCATCGGTGGTGTAGATTTCAGTAACAATACTGCAATCGTAAACGAACCTCGTTTCTTCGGCGCAGAGTTCAAAGTGAACTTCTTCTAAGTCGAACGATGATACTAAAAACCCGCCTTGATGGCGGGTTTTTTCATTTATATCAGCGTGTCGAGCTGATAAAGTACCACTTTGTTATTTTGCGAGAGCACAAGCATGTCAGGATTTTGGAATTACCGCGTAATTTTAGCGGAAGAGCAGGGCAAAGAGCCGCTTTATCAAATTCATGAAGTTGAATACACAGCAAACGGCCGCGTAAGCAACTGGTCAGAAACAGGTGCAGCACCTTTTGGTCGTACTCTAGAAGAGTTACAAGCCGATGCAGAGCGTTTAAAAAGTGCATTCGACAAACCTATTCTTAAAGTTGAGCGTCAAGCGCGAGGCTATGAACTAGTTGAGATTGAAAGCGGTGAGCCGGCAACGGCAGAGCCGCCAACAGCAAGTTAATTTAAAAGCGCTTTTGAGCGCTTTTTTTGTGTCTTCATAATGCGGGGAAGAACATGATAAATACCTTGTTATTTGATTTTGACGGCACGCTCGTTGATTCAGAAGTGTTGCATTTCCAATGTTGGGCTCAGGTACTCGCGCCATTTGCTATTGAACTAGAAGAAGAGAGCTTTTGCCGCCAATATTCGGGCCGACCTACACTGGCTAGCGCTTTTGACATGGTGCAAAAATATGCCTTAGATGCTGACGGGAAGGATCTCGCGGCTCAAAAAAATGCGTTGTTTACCCAGATTGCGGTACACGTTTTACCGCCACTGTTACCCCATGTTGAGCAGGTACTTTCGCAAGCACATAACGATGGTTTCACGCTTGCTTTAGTCACAGGTAGCACCCGTGACGAAGTAACGCCTATATTGGAAGGCTATGGTTTTACCCATCTATTTAAGACGATTGTGACCAAAGATGATGTCCACAATCCTAAACCACACCCCGAGCCCTACCGCTTAGCGCTATCGCGTTTAGGAGTGCAACCTTATAATGCGCTGGCAATTGAAGACACATATACAGGCTCGCGCTCTGCAAAAGATGCAGCTTTGAGTGTTTATGTGGTCCCTAACAAGTACACCCAGGAGCAAGACTTTACTCATGTTGATGGGGTGTTTTCAGATTTAAAGAAAATGTATGCAACACTGACAAAACCCTAAAAAAGGAACTAAACTACCAGTAAGGGCCCTCGGCGAGCGTGCAGTCGCACTTGCCGAAAACATAAGGATGTGTTTATGCGCTTACTATTATTGCTATGGTTATGGTTGCAATGCACTTCGGTGATTGCCACCGCACCTGACATAGAATCAGCAAAGCCATTGGATGGGGATGTCGAGCTTAGTGCCTATCTAGCATCAGAGAAGCTAGATGGTATTCGAGCGACATGGATGCAGGGTAAGCTCGTTACCCGCGGCGGGAAAATACTAACAGTACCCAATTGGTTTACACTGCATTGGCCACATCAACGCCTAGATGGTGAATTGTTTGCAGGGCGTGGACAGTTCAATCTTGTTGCTAATACGGTGTTGGATGATGTTGCCAATGATGCACAATGGCGCAAAATCCGCTTTATGGTATTTGATGCCCCTTCCTCTGAGCCGTTTCGTGAGCGTTATCAACATTATCTAGCACAGATTGACGATTGTGATTCAGAATACCTAGAAGCAATTGAGCAGCGCCAACTCAGCAGCCAGGGCGAGTTAGATGCGTGGCTCAGTGACATTATTGCAAAAGGGGGCGAAGGATTAATGCTACATCGTGCTGACGCACCGTTTAGCGCAGGAAGTCGTGAGCATCTTATTAAAATCAAAGTAAAACATGATGCAGAAGCCGTGGTAGTCGGTTATCAAGAGGGTAAAGGCAAGTACCAAGGGATGATGGGCGCGCTAATCGTTCAAAATAGCTCAGGCCAGCGTTTTAAAATTGGCACTGGCTTTAGCGATGCACAGCGTGCGACACCTCCGCCAGTGGGAGCAACTATCACTTACACCTATCAGGGGCTTACCAAAAATGGATTGCCCCGTTTTGCAGCTTTTGAGCGTATTCGTGATCTCAGCACGCTGGCGCCTAAAGAGTAAGAGTGCGCTCGGCGAGGTATTTTTCGTAATCGGGTAAATCTCGCGGTAATGGTGTTTGCATAAAACGAGAAGCGAGCAGCATATCAGCGGTCGCCTCATTACAGGCAACGGGGATGTTCCAAACTGCTGCTAGGCGCAGCAACGCTTTTACATCCGGGTCGTGAGGTTGTGATGACAACGGATCCCAGAAAAATACCAGCATATGAATATCGTGCTCGGCTATTTTTGCACCCAGCTGCTGGTCGCCACCCATAGGACCACTGAGTAGTTTATTCACCACTAATCCCGCTTCTTTTTCTATCAGTAGCCCAGTAGTGCCTGTACCGTAAAGAGTGTGTGAACTGAGTTCTTGTTTATGACGTTGACACCATTTTATTAAGGCGTTCTTCTTGCCATCATGAGCAACCAGCGCAATGGTTTTTTGTGCTGGTAAAGGTTGGGCTTTGTGATCCATAAATACGTTTCTAGTTGGCGATTTTGAACATTTATAACAATAGGTTGATAGCCAGCGCAATAAAAATAGCGCCTGTGAGGCGGTCAATCCACAATTGTGCGCTAGGATGCCGTTTGAAGTATTGTGCGATTTTGTCGCCAAAGTAGATGTATGTGCAATCAATGGGAAAGGCAAGAATAGGGTAGAGCAAGCCAAATATTGCCAATTGCATTGTTGTTGAAGTCGATAATGTGGGGTCTACAAACTGGGGGATGAAGGCAATGAAAAACAGCGCGACTTTAGGGTTGAGTACCTCGGTCATTAGCGCTTGAAATAATGGGCTTTGCTTATTTACTTGCACATGTGGTTTGTCTTCACACTCTTGGCTTGAACTATTTTGCCATGTTTGCCAAAGCGTTATAACACCCAAATAGCCAAGGTAACAAGCGCCCAAGTATTGCACTATGGTGTAGGCCGTTTGCGACGTTTTTAACAGTGCGGAAAGACCAACAACTGCAAACAATGTGTGCACGACGCCACCCAATGCAAATCCAATAGCACAGTGCATACCCGCTTTGCGGCCATTAGCAAATGTTTGCGCCATTAAAAAGGCATTTGACGGACCAGGACCGACGGCAATGAGAAAGCTAGCACCAAGGAAGGAAAGCAATAATTCAGGGTTGAGCATGAAGGTTGTGTGTTGCTGTGGCTAAAGGGGCACAGGGTAGCACCTTGGTATAGAACAATAAAGAGCTGCAACGGTTAGTAAAAGCAATAAAGCGGGCAAATGCCCGCTTTATTAGTCAACTCACCGTATATTAGAAGTTAACAGTAACAGTTGCAGAGCATACTGTGCCGTTCTCTTCACATACTTGGTACCCGAAGCTGCCAGATGTTTTACCTAGGCTGTCAGTGTATGCATTGTTGTTAGCAACCGTTGCGACTTTTGCACCGTTACGGAAAATATCAACGTTTGATGTTGAAGCACCAGACCAGTTTAAGTCTACGAATGCATTGCCGCGTGACTTATAACCTGTTGCGTCAAGTGATACGTCAGCACCACCTGTGCCGCCACCGTTACCGCCGTCACCACCACAGCCATTTGCTGTTAGGTAAGCGTCAGCGTCAGCAGCTTTAACGATACCGTAACCGAAGTACACGTCTTTACCCGCTGCACCTGCATCTGATGCAGTCGCTTTAAGTGCTGCACGAATTTCTTGACCTGTACACTCTGGGTGATTTGACCATACTAGAGCCGCAAGACCTGCTACCGCTGGAGTTGCCATTGATGTACCGCTCATGTAGCCGTAGTCGCTACCAGAGATAGTGATAGTAGCACTTGTCGAAGCCATAAGCGCTGCACGGTCTTCTTGTGCAGTACCTACTGCTGGGATAGACGTTGAGTTAGTGTCACCTAGTGTACCGTAAAGCATGCCTGGTTCGTTGTTTACGATGATAGCACCAACACCACCAGAGGCTTCACAATTTGCAACTTTGTCGTGGAAAGAGATAACACCACGGTCGATTAAACATACTTTGCCAGCTGCACCGCCATCTGTCGCTTCAGCTGTACCCATGAAGTAAAGGTCGCCAGACGCAGAACCTGTGTTCTCCATAGCCGATACTTCGATGCCTACGCCATCAGCTGATGCTGAAGCGAATGCTGCCATACCCGCCGGGTAAGTAGAAAGTGTATCAACACCACCTGCTGTAACTTCAACACAGATAGTTTCGTCTTCTGTAACGTTTTTACCACGGCCTGATGTACAGCTTGGGAACTGTGAGAAGCTCGCGATGTTGTTGTCAGCATCGTTTGCACCAATCATCATTACTGAAGGGTAACCTGCAGGGTAAGAACGAACGCTGTTGCCATCGTTACCTGCTGCTGCTACGACAAGACCGCCTGCTGCATTAAAGTTAGCGAATGCGTTTGATTCAGTGCTGTTCGAACCACCGCCACCAAGACTCATGTTGATGATGTTCGCGCCAGCTTGTGAACATAGATTTGCAGCGTGAGCTAGGTCTGAAGAGTAGCCCCAGCCTTCTGCGTTAAATACTTTGATGATGTGCATATCAACACCCGGTGCCATACCAATTACACCAATGTTGTTGTCAGCTGCACCAATGGTACCGGCTACGTGTGTACCGTGAGGGCCACCATTGTCGAACCAGTTACCCGTACCTGAGTCATTATCACCTGTGATAGCGCCCCAGTTAAAGTCAGGGTTAGATGCGTCAAGACCTGAGTCGATCACACATACCTTCATGCCCGCGTTCGCGTTGAAAACAACTTGGTCCGCTTGCGATTGGTATACAGCATAAGGTGTAAGTTGCTGTGTCATTGGATCGCCTAGATCGTCATTGTATACGCCCATTGCGTAACGACGCTCATCAGCTTCGACAAGTTTAACGTGAGGGTTGTTCAGTAATCCTTTTACTGTAGCTAGGTCTTTACCCGCGAAAGTCGCAGCGAAGAAACCGTTACCGTCCATGTTTACATCACCGCCAAGTTTTTTAGCGAGTGCTTTCACTACGCCTTTTTTATCGTTGTCAACTTGGATGATATAGCGGTCATCTGCAGCAAATGACTGCGTTGCGCCACCTAAAAGAGCGAGTGCAACAGCGCTGCGAATTATTGTTTTTTTCATAGAAACCTCAGATGTAACAGTGGAAATTGTTAACTCATGTTTAACATTGATTAACATTCTTACCACTTTTGTGACAAAGCGCAATCCCTATTTTGGGTTTTTTATTTAAAAACTTAGAATATTAAGTCTATGCGTCCTGTACTTTAGTTATAAGCGGGTGTCTATCTATCTAAGGTGTTGCTCTTGATGTGCATAAAAAATGCACAAATATCGACTTTGTGTGCATTTTTCCGGGTTAGTTATGCAGGGTTTGGCCTTTGGGTGTTAATAGCAATAACCATAATGGAATGAGCATGGCTATATGTAACGCAATTAACACAGGTGTAGCAAATGGTAAGTTTTGAGTGATCAGTACTAACGCACCCGCACCACTCATTTGCATTACGCCAATCAATGCTGATGCTGTTCCTGCTTGTTTCGCAAACGGAGCAAGTGCAGCGCCTGCTGCACTGCCTAAGATAAGTGCGTAGCCAAGGGCGCAGACAAACATCGGGTACATTAGTGCCCCTGGATCTTGGCTGTCTTTACCCAAGACTAAAGCGACTGCGCTACCAATAAGTAATGTCAGACCAAATAACAGAGCAACGCGTGACGAGCGTTTGATCAGCTGAGGAGCTACAAAGCATGCAATCACGCTAATAGCCCCATTAATTGCAAACCACACGGTAAAGGATTCAATTCCTCGGTTTAGGTGTTCAATAATCCATCCCGGCGCGGTGGTAACGAACATTAAAATTGAACTCATGGTGAGCATAGCAATGCTGGCATTGAAGACGAAAGTCGGATTGCGCAGTATGGGTACGAAGCGTCGTAAATCGAATAAGTGCCCTTGATAATGACTGTCTTGCGGGCGTGTTTCACGGTAGAAGAAAAAAGTTACAATAGCCCCTATTACAGCCCATAGAACCATGAATACAAAGTTGCTTTGCCAGTTGAATGTGAGCGTTAACCACGCCCCTAAAATAGGCGCTAATGCAGGTATAAAGCAGACTATGCCATTTAAATAAGTGAGCATTTGACCACTGCGCTTAGGGCCGAATACATCTCGCACTATGGCAAACGCTGCAACAAATGTGGCACATGCGCCTAACCCTTGCAGTGCACGTGCTGCTAAAAGCCAAGGGAGGCTGGTTGCAAATGCACAGGCGATAGCCGCGAGGGCGTAGATGCTGATACCAAACAGTGCCACAGGTTTGCGGCCAATTTTATCAGCAAGGGGGCCTGCTATCAGTTGCCCTAAGCCAACGCTTAGCATAAACACCGCCACCGTTTGTTGTAGATGCTGCTGTGACACGTTGAACTCTTGGGCCATGACTACAAAAGCGGGTAAATATATATCAATGGCAAGTGGGCAAAACACCACTAACAGCATCAGCATGGCGAGAAGGGTTTTACTTTGACTTGTTTGAGGTGCGGGTGTGTGTGTCACGGCTATTACTACAAGGTGGAATGCAAAGGCGTATTGTAAGGAGCTAACGGGTTAGATGCCAGCAAAAGCAACGCTTTTAAATGCGTGCTCGTCACTTGTGCCTTGGAATCAATAGCGAGTGCCACTTAATTTGAGAATCTCAGGCAGCCACTATTGTATTGATTCAAAAAGTTGAAGATTCGAGAAAATAAGAAATTGCCACTCAATTTGAGATCCCTTATAAAATTGGCGTTCAAAATGAGACTTATAAAACACTAATCAACTGCCGTTACGGAGCTGAGTGTCGGTGTTGTACTCGATTATTGAACTTGTATGCTACTTATGTCGCCGGTTATGGGCAAGTGGTTTGTAGCGCACATAAATAGATGAAGCGGCCAAAAAATATGGCTTTGATGGCGGCAATTTTGACTGGTAATCCGTTCACAGCATAGGGTGTATCTCAAATTCAACTGAGACACAAAGACTGTTTGCCATTATTGCTCCTGTGAGGCGAACAACATGTAGTCTGCGATGTAATTTAAATAAGGCGAGCGAGTTTTCATTTTCATTCCTTTGAAAATATGCAAACACTGTATATTAAGACAGTTTTAGCGTAATCGCTCACATAGTCAGGAAAACGACCCAATCGCGTGCTTTTGTCGCAAGATAAAAACGAGCAATAGCTATTTTTAATAATATTGGCAATAAGTTAACTAGTCTGTTAAAAATATATCATTCAGAAAAGTGAGCGGTAGCGTAGTAGAAAAACGCGCGATTCGCTCGCTATAAACATGTTAGGGTTACAGGGAAAGTAAGTGCAAAAACTCCAATTCATTTTTTTATCTTTACTAATTTTTGTAACTCTTGGTTGCAGTGAAAAGCCAACTGATATTATCACTTGTTCTGGTGCTGTTTCCGAGGGAAGTATTTGGGTTTCTATCTCAAACGATAATCAAGTAACAATTGGCAGTTCACAATTTTCAGAGAGTTTGCTTCGTTCAAAGTATCAATTGGTTAAACAATCTTGTGATTCTGTTACTGTTATCATTCAAGCTGACAAATCAGCTAAAAACAAAGTGGTTTATAACACAATACAAACGATAAAATTAATGGGTTATCAAGTGTCACAGTACCCCTAACACATATGAACCTTCTTCCGTCAAATAAACAATAGAATCTTTTTTAGCTGCCGATAGGCAGCTAACTGTTTTTCAATCAGCAAAATAATCTACTTCGCTCTGTCATTGTGGCCGTTAAATAAATTGCTTACGGCAAACACATATAGAGGCTCTCTTATTGTGATCTCATCACTGCCTAACTCTGCCATTCCTTATGGTGGTTAGGGGCACTAGACATTTATCGGTTAACCTTAAGAAGGCGCTATTCAAGTCAGTTGGCTCGTGGCTCCAGTTAGTTTCAGGCTCAACTAAGGTGTAAACAATTTTGCTCATTCTTAATGCGCACCAATGGGGTGTCTAATCAAGCGCAAGTAGCTTATACAGCGACTATATTTACCTGCAATATCA